>JAUXCK010000178.1 GCA_030618925.1 Desulfobacteraceae bacterium | reverse complement strand
GCCATACAGTTTTTAATTTGATTGGTGTTGTCCCATTTATGATGACATCTTTTACAATTATAAACAAAATGTCTGGAGTGAGGAAAATCAACAGTAGCTCTTTGTTTCTCAATAGACCCTGGCGGTGCAATGACAAAAGAGCCGATCGGAATACACAGGGCACCTTTCGACCCTTCGTACTTTGTCACTTGCCCGGCAACACCCCAGGTAACGCAGAGTACCATAATCATTAATAAACATATGAATATAATTCGTAATCGAAGCATTCCCGTCCTCCTCCTTTTAATAATAAATCCAAGTAGAATCTGCCCATTCACTGCATCATGGACAGGAGAACATACTCTGTATTAACTAAATTATCAACCATTCTTTAATTATTTTTTTGAATTTTCTAATTCACCATAAATGCCCGCAATGCGGTGCGCCGGTTACGCTGGAAGAGACTGATCGTTTGTTTGCATGTGAATATTGCAGGGTGCGGTCATACCTTCTGGGTGGAAAATTTTTCAGGTATTTGCTTCCGAATACTGCACCTGAGCGACACCCTCTTATCTACATTCCATACTGGCGCTTTAAAGGCATGTGCTTTTCAAGTACCTTTGACGGCATCAAGCACCGATTTGTCGATATCAGTCATCTGGGTATTGAAGCGCCTTTCCTGCCGGCCACCCTTGGATTGCGTTCCCAGGCCCTGAAACTGACCTTTGTGTCTCCTGAACCCAATGCTCTTTTTCTAAAGCCAACACTCTCCCTTGAAGAAATGAAGGGTCTGGTGGAGAAACGATATGATGCAAATAAGGCCGAAACTGTATTTCACCGGGCCTTTGTGGGTGACACCATCAGCCTTATTTATTCGCCGGTTTATATTGATGACAAAATCTATGACGCTGTTTTAAACAAACCACTGTCAGTCAAACCGCCGGCGGATTTTGATATCTCTACACGCCCGGCAGAGTCACCTGACTGGCCGATTCGCTTTATACCCGCCTTATGTCAAACCTGTGGATGGGATCTGGAGGGAGACCGGGAGTCACTGACACTCATATGCAGAAACTGCACATCCATCTGGCAGGCGACCGAGACGGGCCTCGAGGCATTGAAGTTCGGGGTTATGCCCGGTGATAATCCTGACGCCGTTCATCTTCCGTTTTGGCGGATCAAGGCGGCAGTTTCAGGAATTGAACTCCATACCTATGCGGATCTTGTTAAACACGCAAACCTGCCAAAGGTCATAACGTCAGACATGCTTGACACTAAATTTTATTTCTGGGTTCAGGCATTTAAGGTGAGGCCAAAAATTTTCCTGCGGATTTCCCGGAAGATGACGCTTTCTCAACCCCGGGAAGAACTTATCACAGGCATACCTGAAGGCAGGCTCTATCCGGTCACGCTACCGGTTCAGGAGGCTGTGGAAAGCCTCAAACTGCTTCTGGCTGGTTTTGTAAAGCCGCTGAACCATTTTCTGCCCGACCTGCCCAATATTCAAATCACCCCCAAAAGCGTAAGACTCGCCTTCATTCCTTTTGAGGAAGGGCAGCATGAATTCATCCAGCCTGAATCCCTGTTAACGATTAACAAGAATATGCTGGCAATTTCAAAAAATCTGTGAAGAGTTTTCATTCAAGCACGGGTTACTCGCGGATATCTCTGGGAAGTATATTTGAGAACTGATATTCCTCGACCTCAAAACCGGCTGACGCCTCAAAACTGTTTTCACCCCATTGCTCTATGGAGACAAATTTTTTCCCCTCATCATCCTCATACTCCCACTTAATCAATTCACTGCCCGTGCCCGTGCCATCCTTGAAGAATTTTCCACCCCCTGAATCCTCAAGATGGTAGGCCACGTCTTCAAACACAATCTCTTCCGGAGGGTCCTCATGTGCGCGTATATGTGCTTTAATATCCTGCCCGAGGTTTTTAAAACTAATCTTCCGACTCACACACCAAAATGCATCATCATCAAGCTCATATTCCAGATACAATGTGTCATCAGAAGTGATCAGCTGCCACTCAATTGTTCGCTCCCCGGACCCCCAGTCATAATAATTGCAGGATGCAACTTCCCAGGTTTTCAAATCCCAGTCTAAAAAATATCCGACCTTAAGATTTGGTAACGTCAGGTCTTCCAACGGATCTATGCCCCGGGACTGTTTTTTTTTGAATAAATCCTTCCAACCCATACGCCCTCCATCCCCCTTATTCTATCCCCATTTTTTTCTTCAGTTCAAGAAGACCTGTTGAGGCAGTCGTCGTTTCCCCACCGGTAAGTGCGGCGTTGATTTCATCATCAATGGTTTTATCAGCGCTGGCCATTTCGCCGTAAGCGATTGCAAGGGCCTCATCATCCTCGACCTTGGCCTTCATTTTTTCCAGCATTGAAATTGTCCCCGAGGAATCCACTTTTGCAATCTGCTGATTAATTTTTTTGGTCGATGCAGCTGTTCTCGCCCTGGCTTTCAGGGTCACAAGATCGTTTTCATAGGTTGAAACAGTGGATTTGATTTTATTGACATTGGCTTGAAGGTCGGCCGCCATTTTCTCATGGTGATCGGCTTCCTGGGACAGACGCAGCGCTTCCGTTGCATCAGACTCCTTTTTCGAGAGCGCATCAGTGGCCAATCGCTCAGCATCCGCCGCATCCATTTCTCCTTTTTGCATTTTCTGAAGCAGGAGCATGGCCTTTCTTTCATAATCAGCGGCAAGTTTTTTCTTATTGCCGGCATCTCTGCGGGTTCGAATGGCGATCCCTTTTACTTCCGCCAGACTGGTCATCGCGCCTTGGAGATCTTTCTTAAGGTCCCGTATGCCCTGCTCTGTCAATTTGATTGGGTCTTCCATTTTGTCCACAACCGAATGTGCATGAGCCTTTCCGACTCTGAAAATTCTTTTAAAAATCGACATATACCATACCTCCAGTGTTCCCAAGTTTAGGTTCTTAAATTAGTGGTTTAGTTTCATACTCCTGGATGAGTTTATGTGGCGGCATAATCCAAAAGCTCCGCCCCATATTCCGAGAGCGCCAGGCTCAATGAATGGATAGACCCCTCAAGCTCATTGCGATTCAGATTCTCAAGCTGGAGGGTATCCCTGAAAAGGACAACCGTTTCATCTTCATCCAGTGTAAATGCGCCGTGGACAAGATTTCGGTTCATCTGCAACAACCTCTTATAGAGGGTTTTTGTGTCACCGGGAATCCGCATGATCACCTGTTCCAGAACAACGATCGGTTCTTCACAGTCAATGATGAGGTTCTTGATTCCGTTTTCTTCATCTTCCACCACCACCAGTTCCTCAGCCAAATTCTCCTCAACAATGGCCAAGTTCATTTCATAAAGATATTGTTTTATCAATTCAAATTTATCCGGCATAAAATACCTCCCAATGGGTTAATCGTTCAAGAAAGAGGACACGTCTGTGTCTTGGTTTTTGTTTATGGGCCTTGCCTGCTACCGGGCCGTCTTGATCATCGGCGATTCCCTGAGCAAAAGGCAGATGATCACGGCTATGACGGCAAAACCGATATAGATATACAGGGAGGCAATCATGCCAATTTTATTCATTCCAATGATGAACAAAATCCCTGAGATTTGACCCGCAAGCAGAATCAAGCCCTGAGATGTTGACTCCGGTGCCGGAAAGCTGACCTCCGCACTATACTGAAAACCGATGGGCGCACCTGCGCCCAAAAGAAAAAAGCCGAGAATAAATGAAGATATCAGAAGGAGGGTATAGTCTGTGGCCACGGCCAATCCAACTATCCCGGGAATCATACAAACCATCCCGACGACCAGGATCATTTTTCTCTTTCGCAGTTTGTCGGATAGAATCGGCAGGATAAGGGCGCCAACGATCCCGGCAATCAGCATCATTCCGCCCACCAGTCCGGTTTGTTCCGTGCTTAATCCTTTGATTTGACAGATTTGATCAATAACAGTGCTGATGGCATTAAACATCCCCAAACCCAGAAAAAAAAGTACCAGGATAAGGCGCATATCCCTGTGGGCCAGGATGTGCTTGAAGCCTTCAAAAACTTTAAAGCGTTCATCTTCTGCATCCTGTCCCAATGGTATTGGAGAATGCTCTTTTAAAAGCAGCAGAAGCAGTATGGCGCCTGCCACGGAAATGAACCCATAGGTTAACAGCATACTGCCCAGTTGATAAACACCCCCGGCATTTTGTGTCACGAGCAAAGGCGTGATGATCATGGCGGCAATAATACCAATAAATTGAGACAGGGTCGCAATGCCCACGGCAGTTGCCCTTTCTTCTATGGGGAACCAGTTGACAGCCACCTTTGTGGTGGCATTAAGAATAAACGGCTGGGCAACCGCCAATCCCACCTGAGATATGACAACCATGGTATAATCATGGGCATAAAATCCCTTTAGAAGACTGAAAACAGCAATGAGAACCGCCCCCAGTCCCACACCGATCCGGATACCATAAGTATCAATAATATAGGATGCAGGGATGCAGATGAATATAAATACGACCATGAAAATCATGGAAAGAAGATCGATTTGCAGGGGTGTGACCTCATAAACAAGCCGAGCCTCCCTGGCAATAGGCGCAAATGTAAGCCATTGGAGCTGCATAATCGCATTGATCAAAGAGAACACAAAAAGGACAACCCACCGGTAGCCTGACGCCTTTGGACCCGTATCTGCCATTGTCTTGACCTCCTTATTAAGGGTGCAACCTGTTTGTGGGTGTTGGCCTGTGGATATTCGAGAAAATATGATTGAGATACCCTTATCGGAAAAACCCTTCATCTGTCAAGATGAATGACATATCCATTACACCAGGCTATAGCTGTACATGGGATCTATCTTTATCACCAGCTTCATTTTTGGAAATCTAGTGCCAAACTGCTGCCGAATGCTGTCAAGAATGCTGTCGCTTTCATCTTTGTTTACATGGTGTGAGAGTGATACTTCAAAAATGACATTGCAGGTATCCATTTCATTTCCGATAATTCTCAGATCGTGAAAAGAGGTAATGCGATGATCGTTTTGAACGATTTCGTCCACAGCCGTTCTTATGGCCCCGTACTGAAGGTGATCCCTGTTTATCGGGTCGACATGGATCACCACCAGCCCCCCTGTCCGATTCCCGATTTTTTCCTCTACGGTTTCTGACAGGTCATGTGATTCACCGGCAGACATCTGATCGGAAATCTCGATGTGAAGGGAAAGAACCGTTGTCGTGCCATATTGATGAAAAATAATATCATGCACCCCTGATACCCCCGGCACGGAGAGGGCGGTGGCTTTAATCTGCTTTAACAATTGTATCGGCGGGGCAGCACCGAGAAGCGGATGAATGGCTGTTTTGGCAATCGAATAGGCTGAATAAAAAATAATGATGGACACCAGCATCCCCATGACACCATCTACCCAGTGATAATGGAATCTGGCCAAAATCAAAGCCGCAACCACAAGAGCCGTGGCAAAAACGTCACTCCTGTGATGCAGGGCATCCGCTTTCAGGGCAGCTGAATCAATAAGGTCGCCAAGGGCAAAGGAAAAGCGGGCCATTAATTCTTTGATGACAATGGTTCCAGAGATCAGTAAAATGACAAAACGACTGGCATGGTAATGAGTTGGATGAAGGAAGCGGTCAATGGAATGCTGAAAGAGTTCAAATCCAGCGACAAATAGAAGAACCGACACAACCAGGGTGATAACAGGTTCCATTTGCCCGTGTCCAAAGGGGTGTTGTTTGTCAGAGGGCTTTTTGGCCATCGTGAAGCCGATGATCACAACCACTGATGTTACTGAATCCGCGAGGGTGTGTACAGCATCCGCTATGAGTGCCGCACTGTGAATCTGGATTCCTGTAACGATTTTGATCATAAAAAGAATCAGATTCCCGACAATACTGATCCACCCCTCAAGCAGGCCGTACCTTGCCCTGACGACAGGATCCCTGACATTGTGATGGTCTTTAATCAGTTTTGCAGCAATGAAGTGGGATGCTCTCTTCACATTTAACAGCCCTCAAGGACAAAAAACACCCCCATCCGCGCCTTTCATGCCATGGGATAGGGGTGTTGTGCAGTTTCAGAAACTTTTGATGCGCTTGACCCGGATCAAACAGGTTGCCCTATTTGGTTTTTGGGGCAGTATCCGAACCGGTTTGGGGCATCTCTGTTTTTGATGTCACGGCTTCTTCAATGCTGATGAGCTCAATGTCAAAAATCAGCGTTTCATTCGGACCTATTTTTCTTCCAGCTCCGCGGTTTCCGTAGCCCAGTTCAGG
>JAUXCK010000208.1 GCA_030618925.1 Desulfobacteraceae bacterium | reverse complement strand
CCGGCTGCTTTTTGCTAGTGAGGTCATTTCAAAAGTAAAAGAGGGTGCCCCTGATCTCCCATGTATTTTTCGGATTTCGGGTAGTGAGATGTCCCCGGAGTTCGGCATCAGCAAGGAGGACCTGCTGCCTCTCCTGAAATTAGCCGAAGAAAGGGGTATCAACGCCATACATGTGGGCATGGGGAATGCATGTTTTAGTCCCCCATGGTATTTCCACCACAGCAGTCTCCCGGATAAACCGCAGATGGATGCATTATCATGGGTCCGTGAACACACATCTATTCCATTGATTGTGGCAGGCAGGATGGGAAGAAAGGACAAGATTATCAAGGCCCTGGATGATGGCCTGGTGGATTTGGTGGCCCTTGGAAGACCTCTTATTGCAGATCCCGACCTGGTAGAGAAATGGCAACTGGGAATGGATGATAGGATCATGTATTGCGGGTATTGTCTCCAGGGATGCCTCCATCGTCTGAAGGGCGGAGACCCTCTGGGCTGCAACCTAAATCCGGCCGTTGGCCTGCCGGAGCTTGCGCCAACGCCAACCCCCTTGAAGGTCCTGATCGCGGGAGGGGGGCCGGCGGGTCTGAGTGCCGCCCTTTACATGACCAGACGTGGTCACCAGGTTACCTTAACCGAAAAAACAGATCATCTGGGAGGACAATTCGCAGCCGCATGGCAGGCGCCCGGAAAGGAAAAAATGAAACAAGGGCTGGATGCTATTGAACGTTCTGTGAAGGATAGCGGGGTTTCTATCCTTATGAACAGTACCGTGGATGCAGCCCTTGTAAGGGAGATTCAGCCTGATCTACTGGTATGGGCCACCGGAGCAGTTCAGAATATCCCGGAGATCAAGGGCCTTGATAATCAGTATGTCATGACATCCACAGAATATTTCCAGGGGGAAAAGAAGGTAAAAGGGCCGAGGGTCCTGGTCATCGGTGCCGGCAGGGTCGGTGTTGAGATCGCCGAGAAGCTGGGCAAGGAGGGGTATGAAGTGATCGCCACAAAACGAACCGATCCCATAGGAAGTATGATGGAAATGATTACTAAGAAATTGGTTTTGATGAGGATTGATCAGATGGACAGAGTGACATTGATGCCTCACACCACGGTTAAGGAGTTCAGGGGCGACAGTGTTGAGGTGGAAAAGGATGGGGCAAGGGTGTCATTAGACCCTTTCCAGTGTGTAATTCTGGCGTCTGGTATGCGATCGACTGAAGGGCCCGATGAAGAATTAGCGCAGGAAATTTCCAAGATCGAAATTATTGGCGATGCCAGGGAGATTCAGGATATTTTCAGCGCTGTTCATGCAGGGTACAATCTAGCCCTCAAGTATTGAAGGCTTGTTATTTTCATTGGTGTGAAAGTATGATCGTGCTTTGCGGGTAGGAATTAGTCTGATAGTAGTTTTTTTTTTCGATACCGGAAGGTATGGTGATTTATATTAAGAAGTCTGGCAGCCTTGCTGGCATTTCCGCCAGCCATTTCGAGTGCATTTTTAATGTAGAATTTTTCATAAGAATTCAAGCATGAATATAGATCGATACCTTCAGGAGGAAGAGGAGGGAACTCTGATTCCTTTTTATAGGGTTCCCCTGAGTGGTTGACATTCTTGCCCTCGATTCCAAGATCTTCCGGTACAATCTCAGGCCCTTTGCCAACAAGAATCCCTCTTTCAATAAGGTTTTTCAGCTCACGCACATGACCGGTCCAGTTATATTGTAATAGAGCCGTTTCCGCTTCAGAAGATATGCCGGTAAAGGACCTGCCAAATTTATCATTGAACGCATTGAGAAAATAAACAGCGAGCGGAATGATGTCATCCCGGCGTTCATTTAGGGAAGGCACTTTAATTTTTATGACGCCGATTCTAAAATAGAGGTCATTTCTGAACAAACCCTTCTGTATCATTGCATCAATATTTTTATTGGTTGCTGAAACCACCCGGGTTTGAATATGTAATTTTTTTGTCCCGCCAACCCTGTAGAATTCACCCTCTTCAAGAAATCGAAGCAGTTTTGACTGAGCTCCCAGGCTTAAGTCACCCAATTCATCAAGAAAAAGTGTGCCATTTGCGGCATCTTCAATTAGGCCTTTTTTTCCAGAGGGGTTTGCTCCGCTGAAAGCACCTTTTTCATATCCGAAAATTTCACTTTCAATAAGATCTTTAGGAATTGCCGGGCAGTTTACAGTGACTAATTGCCCTTTAAAATTCGGGCTCCTGAAGTGGATGGCACTGGCAATCAGCTCTTTGCCGGTGCCGGTTTGCCCAAGGATGAGAATTGGTGTATCAGGGCTACTGGCGACCCTGTCTATAAATTCCATCATATCCTGAATTTTATTGCTTTCCCCGATAAAACAGGGAAGGTTTTCCTTGAGGTATTTTTCCTGGAGGATTTGAACCTCTTTTCTCAGCCTGATTGTTTCAAGGGCATTATTTATGGTTGCCTCCAATCCGTCCATCTGGATGGGTTTCACCACATAATCATATGCGCCGAGTTTCATGGCGGAAATCACAGTATCAATATCTTCATAGGCGGTTATCATAATGACCAGAATATCCGGACACAGACGTTTGATTTTATCAAGTGCTTCAATACCGCTAATGCCAGGCAGGCCAATATCCAGAAGTATAAGGTCCGGAGGGTTGGATTTAATAGCTCTAATTGCCGCCTCTGCCTTTGAAAAGGCCTCCACCTGATAGGCATCTTCAAGAGCCATGGTCAATCCTTCTCTTATTGTTTTTTCATCATCCACAATAAAAAGGGAATAGGATATCATTTTTAGCTTGTTCCTTTATTAAACGGGATTTTAACCGTAAACTCAGCGCCACCTGATTTGCCCTCTGATACTTCCAAAGATCCGTTATGGTCTGTAACAATTCTGTGGCTGATGCTCAGGCCAATCCCCGAGCTGTCTGCTTTGGTAGTATAAAATGGATCAAATATTTTATTTCTAACTATATGGGAAACACCCGGGCCGGAGTCGCAAATTTTAATACCAACAAATTTATTTTCAGAAAATGAAGTGATTTGCAGCCGTTTTGGCCTATTAATGTCTTTCATTGCTTCTGCAGCGTTGGTGATAAGGTTTAAAATGACCTGTTCCATCATCTGTGGGTCTGCATGGCACTTCGGTAAATCTTTTGCAAGGTCCTTTTTTATCTCAATGCCGCTTTTCCGCAGGGTAACAGAGGAGAGATTTATAGCTTCTTCTACAGGCTGGTTAATGTTTATATAGGAGAATTTCGGTTCGCTTGGTTTGGAGAAGTCCATTACTTTCTTGATGACAGATTCAATTTTATATGAAGCCGATTGGAGTTGTTTTAATATTTTTTTAACTTTTTCTTGGCTCCCCTCCCTGTTATGGATCTTCTCAAGTGTTTTCAGATAAATATTAAACCCGGAAAGGGGATTCCTGATTTCGTGGGCGATCCCTGCAGCAACATGTCCCAAAGAAGTCATTTTATCCTGAATTCTTAAGAGATGCTCAAGCTCCTTGGCACGGGTTACATCCATCATATTCATCAATATTGCCTCTTTGCCCTGGTAATCGATAAAAGTTGCCCGGCAATAAACCCATTTGATGTTTTCGCTTATTCGCGCTTTATTAGAGGGATAGACTCTAAAATTTGTATCCAGGCTTTGAGATTCTCCTGACATTAGTTTTTCATGAAATAGTTTGACCTTTTGGATATCATCCGGATGGATTTCATCATCGGCCGTAAGTTTAAATTTGCGGGGTAAAGGACCGCAAAGCCTTTCCTGTTCAGGGTTCTGATAGACGACCTGTCCGTTTTGAATTATGGAGATCCCGGTAACTGAATTGTCTACCAGATTTTGAAAGCGTTTTTCACTTTTAAACAGAGCCTTTTCAGAATGCATTCGTGTAATTATTTTCCCCAGCCGTTCAGCAATCGAGTTTATCAGGTTTCTCTCTTCTTTTAAAAATGGACCATCATCTCTTTCCGGGCATTTTTCAAGGTAACAAACTTCTAATGTCCCGGTTAGTTCGACCGAAACATTAATGTCGGTGACAAGTTTCCAGACAGTTTCTTTAAAATTATTTGTTTTAAATTCTTGGTCTTTCAAGATAATGCGTGCACCAGTGATATCAGGGTTCTGAAAGGCAAGGGGGATAAGATCAACGGTCCCCTGAAATATTTCTTCCAGTGTAATATCTTGCGTCTCAAGAAGATTGGAAAAGGAAAAGAAAAGATTTAACTCCTTAATCCGGTCATTAAGCCTGCGTATGTTATCCCGCAGTGACTCTTTAGCCTTTATTTTTTCTTTTTCAAGTATTTTGGTACGCAGGCCAAATGCAACATCCTCGGCTATTTCATTAAATAGTCTTTGTTCGTCTAAGTCGTAGATCAGATCTCTCGGCATGGTGGCTGCCAATACGCCATATACCATTTCGCCATGTTCCAAGCGGGCAGCCATAGCTCCCATGTCAGCATGCTTTGCCAATAGAGAGCAGTCCACACATTCAGAATTTGGATTTTCTATTGTAACAACGCTAGATTGCAATAAAGCTTTTTGAGTACAATTAGGTAATTTGCTATTCATTAATGCCTCGGATAATAGCACAAAATCCTCACCTAAACCTGCTTTAGCCGTTTCAGTCGTTTTTCCTGATTCATCTAGTATCATTATCCAGGTTTTATGATAACATTGGTTGTCAACAAGAATATCACAAACTTCCTGAAGCAGCCGGTCAAGATTCCTTTCTCTGATAAGAAGTCGATTAATGTCCCTTGCCGTGCGCGACATCAGGCTGACACGCGCTCGTTTTTTAAGGTTATTTTTATCCAATTCACACCTATCTAAAGAGGCAAAAGAAAGAGTGTTTAAGGTGATTAACAAAAGGCGTTTTCAGTTCCTTTTTTGCCATGGGTGTGTTAAATTAGCAAGTAAATTTTTTTTCATTGGCATGGCATTTGCGTAAAAATATTTAATATTGTTTTGATCAGTCTATTCATTGAAATAGTTTTAAAGAAAACGAAAATGGTTTTAAAAAACAGAGGTTAAATATGCCATCTGATTTTGAAAATGGAATATTGGCGAGAAGGCTGAGAAGAAGTTTTCGATTGGGGAGGAGACGAAAACATCATAAATGTGGCTGGCAGTCCTCCGCGTGCATTTGCCCGAACTGCAGGATTAAGGTTTCTTCTCAGCCACAGACACCCTGCTTTAAAACAAAATGCCCCGGGTGTGGGGCCACGATGGTTCGCCTTTTTCCCGGCATTGATCCGGCAGGATAGCCAATATAAAAAGAACTAGAAAATGGAAAAACAAAGTTTCGATAAAGTTGAACGGCTGAAAACAGGCGCCAGGATAGCCCTGATGTCAACCATTATGCTTTTTTTCTTAGCGCTTATGAAAATTATAGTGGGATACCGGTTCAACTCACAGCTCCTTATCGCGGATGCCTTTCACAGCGGAGCAGATATTTTGATAAATTTGACTTCCCTGCTTGGCCTGTGGCTGGCCTCAAGAATAAAATCTACAAAATTTCCATATGGCTTGTACAAAGCAGAAACAGTGGCATGCTTGCTAATAGGCGGGCTTATACTATTTGTGGGATTTGAAATATTTATGGAGGGATATCAAAAACTTTTTTTATTTGGATACCCGGAAATTTTTCCGATCTTTCCTGTGGGCGCAGCGGTGATCTCCGCTGTAACCTCTTGTTATTTAGCAATAAAGCAGAAGGCTGTGGGTGGGGCCATCGGCGACTACTTG
>JAUXCK010000130.1 GCA_030618925.1 Desulfobacteraceae bacterium | reverse complement strand
TGGCCTCCGACTTCCGGGGCTGCCTGAAAACGCCGTCGTTTAAAAGCGACACCTTTTTACGGGCCGCCTGTCCGGTCACCATCAGAATTCGGCGCAAGGCCCCCTTGAAAAAGGCCACGCCCTTTTCGTCAATCAGATCTACGATGCGACGCTGGGCAATGCGGCAGGCCGCCAGGCGCGCCTTGATGTCCAGGATCATGGTCCTGGGATCCCTTGTCATGGCGCCGAACATGGTGAGCACATCCTCTTTAAGGGCATAATTTTCCCCCACCTTCAGGGGCGGAACCAGAAGCCCTTCATCGTATTTTGACCGGGCCCGCAGGCTCATGCCGCCCGGATCCGTACCCCCACACTCCCCGGTGTGAACCACCGCTCCGGTAAAACAGACCAGTTCTCCATCATAGAAAACCGGAACGCAGAGCCCCATGTCGGCCCCATGGACCCCACCGTAAAAGGGGTCGTTCCAGAAAAAAGAGTCCCCCTCTTTCACGCCCACGGAGGGTTCATCGATCCAGTGTTTGATAATATATTTCACCGGAATCTGCCCCAGAACCGCATGAAACCAGATACCGGTAGCCACAACGGCCAGATCCCCCAGTGACGTATACACCCCGAAGGCCACATCGCCCCAGCGCATTCCTGAAGACGCTCCGAGCTTCATGGTGGTCTCTTTTCCTTCCTGGGCGATCATGTTGACTTTGTGGGTAAAAATGTCAAAATCCACATCATTGATCCCTGCCTGCGCCGATGTTTCATCGGCCGTCATGGGCTCAGGATTCAACCGTTTGACGACTTCCATATCCCTTCCATAGGCCATACCTTGCATGCGTCACCTCCCCGGGGTCTGTCGCCCCGATTGCTTAAGCCTGATTTCTTTCCAAAACGGCATTGCGAAAACGATCCATTACAAATCGCCATCCCGGTTCAATCACGTAGGTGGTATCGTCCGCTTCCACCAGGGCCGGTCCGTCTATTTCGTTACCCACCAGCAGTTCGTTAAAGGCAAAAACCGGTGTTTTCATAAACCCTTCAAGGGATGCCCAGAACGCTTCCCGTGCGGGCAAACTCGCGGCACCGGAAGGCGTTTGGTCATTTCCTTCAAAGGCCTCCAGCTCAAGGGGCGGCAGTGCTACTACGGCCGTCATATGGAAACACTCCAGGTTGATGCCGCCCATGGGAAAGGTGGCCTCAGGAGAGTAGACCTCCGCATACTGCTGGGTAAATGTGTCGCAGATCACCTTGAAATCATCGGAATTGCGGAGCGTCAAACGGGGGGAAACTACTTTCATGAGGTTATACTGCATACCGTAGCGCATATCCAGTTCCAGCCGGAACTGAATCTGATCCTCACGATAGCCCTCCAGCTGGAGGTCCCGCACCGCCTTGTTTTTCAGGTCCGCCACTACACGGTTAAACTCGTCCACATCCTCGGAATAAGATTGGGTGGCCCATTGGAAGATCTTCATGGTCTTGGACATCTCCCATACCTGCTGGATGTTCAACGTAGACGCACCAAAGGCCCCGAAAACAGAGGAATAGGGAGATACAATGACTTTTGCCACTTTCAGATAGGGCGCAAAGCCGCAGGCATGGGTGGCGCCGGCGCCTCCGCAGGCCATGAGCACGAATTCCCTGGGGTCATGCCCCTTGAGCGCCACCTCGTTAAACACCTCCTGCCCCATACGGGCATCCACCACCTGCCGAATACGCAGCGCCGCCTCCACCGGATCAATACCCAGGGGATCGGCGATTCTTTCCTTGATGGCTTCTTGACTCAAATCAGGGTCCAGCAACATATTGCCGCCCAAATAATTTTCCGGATTGAGGTACCCCAGCAGCAGGTCCGCATCCGTTACGGTGGGTTCCCGCCCGCCCTGATCGTAGCAGGCCGGTCCGGGCATGGATCCGGCCGACTGGGGGCCCACTTCCATGGCATTGTCCATGAGCCTGTTGATCCAGGCAATGGAGCCACCGCCTGCGCCTATGGATTTCACCTCAATGGCCGGGATGTTGGTTCGCCAGCGATCTATGAGAGGAATAAAATCATAGGTCTTCAGCTCCCCCCCGGTAATGACACCGATATCAAAGGAGGTACCCCCCATATCGGTAAAGATGATCTTTTCATGACCATAATGGGCACCCACGCTGAGAGCGCCATGGAGACCGGCCACGGGTCCCGCGTTGTGGGTCAACACGGCCCGGGTCCGGGACATTTTTTTCATACCCCCCGTATTGTGCACCAGGACCAGAGGCCGCCGGTAACCGCCATCCCTGAGTTCATTGCCCAGCTTGTTGAGCTTTTCGGCCATAACCCCATGAATGTAAGCGTTCACGATAGTGGTGGTAAACCGGGTATATTCAGCGGATTTGGGGGACACATCGCTGGACAGGATCACCGGCATGGACCCCAGATAGTCTTCCGGGTATTCCTCCTCGATGATCTCCCTGATCATCCGCTCATGGGCCGGATTGCTGAAGGACCAGAGCAGTCCCACCACAAATCCCATGGCGCCCCGGTCTACCAGGTGCTGAAGCTTTTCAAGCACTTCCTCCCGCCTGAGCGGACTGACGACATTGCCGAAAGAATCGATCCGTTCTCGAACGCCTACCACCATCTCCGGTTGGATCAGGGGTTCGGGTTTTCGAATGCGGGCCAGGTCCTTGTTTTCAAGGACCGAACCGCCATCGGCCCAGCTTCTAGCGCGACCCAGAAAAATGGCATCCTCGAATCCCGCGGTGGTGATGAACCCCAGTTTTGGACCCGTCCGTTCGATCAGGGCGTTGGTCCCCATGGTGGTGCAGTAACGCACCACATCGCTCTGGCCCAGAAAATCAGAAAGCCCCTTGCCAAAGGATCTGGCCAGTGTTTTCATTCCCTTCATAAACCCGACGGAGAGATCATAGTGAGTAGTTGGGGTTTTGGTGGTTTCCGTGTTGCCATCCTCGCTGCGAGCGTGAAAATCTGTAAATGTTCCGCCGATATCGACGCTGATTGAGATACCCATGTCACGTCTCCTTGTTCTGATGCGTTATCAATGAAAGAATTCTTGAACCAGTTCGTGAAGCGTTTCAAGATCCACATCCCGGGTGGCCGGTCCCAGGCTGGTAAAAAAGATGCCCCGTCCCCCCGTGGTTTCATACAGTTTTCTGCCTTCCTTGATGAGCCTGCGCGCCGCGGCCAGATCATCCAGAGGCAGACCGAGACCCACACCCAGCGCTCCCACTCCCAGATCCCACACCCGCGAAATGCCCGGCAGGGTTCCATCCGTTGAAGGACCCAGCACGTACAGGTCCATTTTAAGGGCCTTGAACTGGTCAACGGAGGAAGGGGCATATCGCTGCACATAAAGCCCGGTCTTCACATCATAATATCCGGTGATATTTTTGAGGGTGTTATAGATCTTTCGATGGGAAAGATTGATTTTTGTGGAAGCCAGGGGCCGTCCCTCCAGGAAAATCAGCACATCGGGCCCTGTTTTACAGAAGGCTTCCGCCACCTGCACCATGAGCTGTTTGATTTCCTCCAGGTGGTCAGCGCCTTTCCCGGGACCGAACAGCATATCAGCCAGGGTAATGGGGCCGGTGACGGCGGCAATGCAGGCCTGATCCTTTTGACAGACCTCGAAAACCCGGGACGCCACCTCCAGGGCATACTTCATCCGACCTACCTCTTCCGGTTTTTTATAAAGACCTTTCAGCGGAGGAGAGGCCACGGGGCGATCCTTCTCCCATGTGATTTCACAGCCGCAGGCTTCGGCCATCAAGGTAAAATCCAACCCCACAACCACCCCGTCGAAACGGAATAGTTTATGGGTTCTTACCAGACCATTGGCCCACAGGGTGGGGTCATTCATAAGTCGCTCCATGGACAGCCCATCCACTCTGGACAGCAGTCCCCGGATCATGGGCACGAACACCGGCCTGGGCAGGGGTTCATCATTCAAAAAATTATTGAAGAGTTCCCTTCCCGTTGCCATGGTCATAACCCGTGCCTTTTCTTGAGCGCATCCACATCCAGCTCAATATCATGGGTAATGGGATGCCCCGGCGGAAGGTACTCATTTTCAATGATCACCCCGCAGGCGGGGCAATAAAATTCCAAAAGGCGACAGTAGTCGGGATCCGGCGAAAAGCTGTATCCTTTTCCTTCCACCAGGGCCGGGTGAACTTCGTCAAAGGGTTTTTCCGCCACCAGGCACCCCTTTTTATAGTTTTCCCGGGCGCCGATCAGCGCGTGCCCGCACCGATTGCAGCACCATGCCTCTTGTTCCAGGTCGATTTCCAGATACTCGGTAATTTTCACTTTCATGGCTCAGTTACCTCCTCCAGAACGGCATTGTTGATTTTGTCCACGGTCATGCGCCATCCGGCGGCCACCAGCACTGTGGTTTGTTCAGATTCTACGAGGGCCGGGCCGGACAGGCGGTGACCATGGGTGAGCAGAGCTCGGTCATACACGGGGATTTCCTGCATTCCCTTTTCCCTGTCCAGGAACACCGGCCTTGCACCCTTTTGGGCCACGGCCGCATCCTCGCTGGCCAGAGGGACCTCTTTCACGTCAAAATGGGGGACCTCCGCCTGCGCCGCCAAACTCACCATGTTCACCCGAATAGCTTCCTCGCCTCCCGCACCATTCTGCCCCAGAAGCTTTCGCGCCTGTGAAACAGCCAGTGCGATGCCCTCCGGCGATTGGTGAAAGTCGAGAGGCGTGCTGAACTTAACTTCCGTTCCGTCTCCTTGCCGCTCCACCAGAAGTTCCAGCGACAGTTTCATATCCTCAACCGAAAAACCCTCACCCCGTATATCCCTTTCCGCCTCTTTCTTGAGGGATATCAAGGCCTCAGGCAACCCTGAAAAATCTGATTTTTCATGGAAGGGAATATCAGTGCGGGCATAATAAATGTGCCCCACGTCCATACCGGAAGACGCATAGGCCGAAAAAACCGCGGAAAAAGGGGTGATCACGATCTTTTTGATGCCCGCAAACCCTGCCGCATGACAGCAGTGGGCCGGGCCCGCTCCGCCGTAGACCACCAGCAACGGTTCAGGGTCCCCTGCCAACTTGTCCCGGATTTTTTCCAGTTCTCGTCCCATGAACTCATCAATGGTCTCTTTCACTGAAAATGCCGCCTCTTCCACCGAAAGGCCCAGCGGTTCCCCGATCTTTTCCGCCATGAGACCCCGGGCTTTTTCCATGTTGAGTTTCATGGCACCCCCCAGAAAATAGTCGGGATCAAAGATGCCCAACATAAGGTCCGCGTCCGTCACGGTGAGTTCCGTGCCCCCCAGGTCAAAGCACACCGGGCCGGGAAGGGCCCCCGCCGATTGGGGACCCACTCGAAGGACCCCTTCGGAAACAGACGCAATGGACCCACCCCCCGCGCCCATAGCTTTGATCTCCACCATGGGAACGTTGGCCCGAAAGCCTTCCACATCCGGCTTCAAGGTGTAACTGACCTGTCCCTGATGAACATAACCCAGGTCAAAGGAGGTGCCACCCATATCGGCTGAAATGATGTGGTCCGCGCCGTAGGCCAGACCGGTCTGCCGGGCCCCCATAAGGCCCGCTGCCGGCCCGGAATTGTAAGTATTGATGGCTCGCGTCTTGGCCACTCGAGCCACCGCATGGTTGTTGTGTACAATGAAGAGGTTTTTGCCGTACATTCGCTGACGCAGGTTCTCCCCTGCCTTGTAGAGCATACTCACCAGTTTGCTATGGATGTAGGCATTCAATACGGCGGCGTTGATACGTTCTTCTTTTCCACTTCGGCTGGAAATATCCGATGAGAGAAATACGGGCACCGATCCCAGAAAATCACGGGGATATTCATTCTTGATGGTCCCGCGAACCACGCGCTCATTCTGCGGATTGGCGTCGGAATGGGCCAGAGCCACCACCAGGCACCGGGCGCCACGGTCGATGAGAATCTGGGCTGAGGCCATCACGGACTTTTCGCCTGGCGCTTTCAGGACCTCTCCCGAAAGCGACGTCTCCTCTTCAATTTCTACCACCATCTCGGGATCAACCAGGGGCGATTTTCCATTGCCCCTGTGGGTGGGCGCCAGCCCTTCTTGACCCGCCGTCACCAGCAACCCCAGTCGGCTGCCATCCCGCTGAATGATGGTGTTGGTACCGATGGTGTTAGAAAACCGGATAATGTCCGTTTCATACAGCAGATCTTCTACCGCCACGCCGAAGCGTTTTGCCCCCGCGCCGATGCATTCGAGGAAACAAATCGTCAAATCGTGCGGCGATGTGGGCACTTTCACAGACTCAACCCGGTCCCCTGAAACGAAAAATCCGTCGGTGAAGGTTCCCCCCGTGTCAATGTCAATCGTATACCCCATGACCTTTCCCTCCTCATGATTTTATGCGTGAAAAAATAAACGGCCTGTAAAACTCTCCCTATTTTTGATTTTGCCCTGTGGTCCCGAAAACCCCGTTCATAATAAAAGAAAGCATCTCATCTATTATTTCATCCAGGGAAAGAGGGCCCTCGGGCCGGTACCAACGAAGCTGCCAGTTGATGACGCCAAAGATATTAAATGCCAGAACCTTGATGCTCCGGCATCGAATGAGCCCTGTTTCATCAAGTTCCTGTAACACGTTTTGATAAAATCCATAGATTTGACGTTGAATATTGCGGTTAATCTTTTCCCCTTCTTCTGAAAGATGCTCCTCATCCAAGAAAAAGATCTTGGTTTCCTCGGTGAAGGTTCCCGCAAGCCGGATATGAGTTTCAACAAGTTTTTTGAATTTTTCTTTCGGCGGAACATCCAACTCCGAGACCTCCTTTAGCTTTTTCACCAGACGCTCGGATGAGTGTTCCAGGATGGCAACGAGAAGCCCTTCTTTGTTGCCGAAGTGATGATAAATATTAGAGATGCTGATATTCATCGCGTTGGCGATGTCGCGAATGGAAGTGCCGCGAAATCCTTTGGCGGAAAACAGGGAAATGGCCGTTTTGAAAATTCTGTCTTTGTTGGTTTTGATGTTTCCCAAAATGCGCTCCCTTTCATAAAGAGCAATGGAATGGATGGTTTGGACCACCGAAATACTTCACAAACAGCAATAGATCGAACGTTCGATATATGAGGTATCGAACGTTCGATCTAATGTCAAGAAAAAAATGAAACCCTTTAAAGATCATATCGAACAGGCGAAAAAGTACATTCAACTCTAAAGATAAGAGGGTCAAAGCTTGAATAGTGAACAAAAATTGACATAAAGCTGACGCATGGATATCAGATCATTATGAGCAGACCGTGGCGTATTGAATACGAAGGTGCTTTATACCACCTGCTATCGCGTGGCAACGAGGGCAGCGATATTTTTATAGACGAGAAGGATCGCACTCGTTTTTTAGAAGCTGTCGGCGAGATGTCGTAGCGGTTCG
>JAUXCK010000133.1 GCA_030618925.1 Desulfobacteraceae bacterium | reverse complement strand
CGACTTAAAAATTTTTTTTGAAGCGGGGCGTACAGGAGGATATGTCAGAATTTTTTACAGGTTGTAAAAACACATTTGACATCAGGTTTCAAAGGAGGGGCTTATGAGGTGTATTAAATCTGCCGGGCTTACGGAATTTTTTCACGGGTGGCCGATTATCGTTTGCTTTTTCAACCCTGACTTGTCTGCCTTCAAAAGGGGTGTTCAGACCCGGGGCCCATCTCCCTGAATGACAGGATTTTCAAGGATTTCAATGACAGCCTTTTTAATGTTTTCAACACTGTTACCGCTTTTTTCAATAAAAATGATTGTCGCCGGATCCTCAGTATTCGTGGAATAATCTGACAGGAAACCGTGAATCACTACCGGTATAGGTGGAATTCGGGCCTGCAGCTTTTCCCACATCATCAAAGCCCCTTTGTCAGGCAGATCCGGGTCCATGATCAGAAGGTCAAGAGATTCATCATGATAAATTCTTTGCACAACCTCCTCACAGTTTTTTGCAAGCAGCACGCCATAGCCCTCAGCCGTCATCTCACGTTTAAGAAACTCCCGCACCCGCGGATTTCGATCAGCCACCAATATGAAGAATTTTTTTTTCATGGATTATCCTTTTAAGTAATGGGATTTGTAAAAGCAAAGACCATACCATAAAAGTCGCTTTCCCGGATAAACCGGAAATCTGAAAGAAGAAGAGATGGTTTCGATTGGGGTGAATCGATCAGGAGGGTTCTTTTTTAACTGATGTTTCTAATTTCAGGTGGAACTTGTTGATTTTGGAGTGTAATGTGGGTCTTGAAAGGCCAAGAAGTTTTGCGGTTTGGGAACGATTGCCGCCGGTAATGGCAAGTGCTTCGCTGATGAGGATAGCGGCGTAATGGTCCATGCATGAATCAAACAGATTATCTTTGTATTCAGAGGTGAGTGCCTTGCGGGCCCATTCACGAATTTTTTGATCCACAAGGTTCGGATCGCCATCGCGACCGGCACTGGCGCCGCTGATGGCCTGGGTAATATCTTCACGGCTGATTGGGCTGCCGCGGTTGAAAATCAATATCCTTTGAATGGTATTGGCGAGTTCCCGAATGTTGCCCGGCCATGGATAATTGTCGAGCACTGCTTTGGCTTCACTGACGATACCAGGGTTGTCCATGCCCAGTTCCGAGGCATACCGGGAAAGAAAGTATTCTGTAAGAAGGGGAATATCGCTTCGACGTTCGCACAAACGTGGAAGCAAAATAGTGACCACCTTTAGGCGATAATAGAGATCTTCTCTGAAACGGCCATCAGCAAGGGCTGCTTCCAGATCCCGGTTGGTGGCGGCAATAATACGTACATCCGTCGGAATGGTCTCGCGGCCTCCGAGTCGCTCAATATTTTTCTCCTGCAGCAATCTTAATATCTTGGCCTGGATACTCAGCGGCATGTCGCCAATTTCGTCTAGAAAAACAGTACCGCCACTGGCTTGTTCAATTTTTCCGACCCTGCGAAAGGCAGCGCCGGTAAAGGCCCCTTTTTCATAGCCAAACAACTCGCTTTCAAGCAGACTTTCCGGAATCGCAACACAATTGATCACGATAAACGGCTTGTCTGCACGATGGCTGTGTTGATAGATGGCGCGGGCGGCCAGTTCCTTTCCGGTTCCGGAATCACCCCTGATCAGTACGGTCGTATCTGTTGCCGATACACGCCCGATGGCCTTATAAACCTCCTGCATCGGCTTGCTCTTGCCGATAATTGCATCATGGGAGGCTTGATCCGGCGTGACGTCCATATCTATGGGGGAGCGCATAAAACGTCCGGCTTCCAGGGCCTGATTGATCACGGTCAGCATTTCAGGAATGTCGAACGGCTTGAGAATATAATCAAATGCGCCGCTTTTGGTGGCTTCAATGGCGGTTTCGGTGGTACTGTATGCGGTCATCATAATCACGGGAAGTTTGGGTTCTATGCCATGTATTTTGTGAAAGGTTTCCAGTCCATTCATTCCCGGCAGCCGCATATCGAGAATCACCAGATCAGGGGAATTCCCCTGCATCATTTTGAGGCCTTCTTCACCGGAAACAGCGCTTCTGACGGCATACCCTTCTTCGACTAAAAGTTTATCAAAACTTGCCCGCAACTGGTCATCATCGTCTATAATTAGAATCGTATTCAAGGATTCCCTCCATTTCGGGTTATTTTTGTCCCTTTCCAAAAAGGCATGGGAATGGAAAAGTACAGGGTTCTCAAGATACACCCTTTATGGGGAGGGTGATGCTGAAAATAGTACCCCCATCTTGTTTTGATGAGACATCCAGCCGGCCCTTATGCTCCTCAATAATCCGCTGGGCAATGCTCAGCCCCAGACCGGAACCCTCCTCTTTGGTGGTGAAAAAGGGGTCGAAGATTTTGTTCCTGATGGACTCTGGAATGCCCGGCCCGTTGTCTGCCAATCGAATTTCAATCATCCTGCCCCATGGCTGCGTGAAAGTTTCTTTTTCATGTATGGAGATCATGCCGCCTTTTGCCATGGACTCGCAGGCATTAACCAAAAGGTTAACCAGTACTTCCTTTAGCTGGTCTGGATCCACTGGTATTTTTGGAAGCAATTGTTTCCGATTGATCTCAATTTTTACATCAACCGATTTTAAGCGATGCTCTAATAATTGAATGGTTTGATCGACAACAGCTGACGGGCTGATCTGCTGTATATTCAGTTTGGGCGGCCGTGAAAATTCGAGAAAGTTTTGTACAATGGTATCAATATGGCCCACCTCCTCGGAAATCACCTGAAAATCTTCTTGTTGAAGCAAAGACAGCTTCAGGGATCTCGATAATGAGAACAATCTCATTTTGACTGATGTAAGGGGATTGCGAATGCTGTGGGCCATCCCTGCGGCCAGCTTTCCCACCATGACCATTTTTTCGGCCTGCAAAAGGTGTTCACGGCTCTGTTCTATCTCAATGTCGGCGTGGGTTGCATTCTCGATTAACCCCCTCACGTTGCGGCTGAGGGCTTTTACTTCATTGGCTGATTTTTTTCCTCCCCCTGCCCGATTTGCCTCCTTTGCCAGTCGTTTAATCGGACCCAATACCTGATGGATTAAAACAAAAACAAGAAGCATGCCAAGGAGAAAACTGACCAGCTCTCCCACTAATGCAATGTGTCTTAATTTTGTGGCATACGTTCGACTTTCATCCTTTGCACGCATAATTTTTTTTAGCTGAGTCGCCTTATATTTTCTACAAAGATCAAGAATATTAAAAAAATGGTTTCGCACATCCTGGTGGATTTTGGCGCCGGCATCATATTCGCCGACTTTATAGTGTCTGATGACCTGGTCTTTAGATGTAATGTAGAGGGTATATTCGGAACCGAGCTGGTCAATGATTTGTTCCTCTACCACGCCTTTTGGAAGGGCCTGTGCCTCCTTAAACCGCTCACTAAATATCTGTCGATAAGCGCCCAGTCGTTTGAGCCAGTCAGGGTTGCCGTCCAAAAAATAGTAGGAAACAAATCCCTTTTGATTAACAAGTGAGGATTCGAGGGCTTCAGCAGTTTGATATGCGGTAACATTCTCATCAATAATGGAAGTCAAAAATTGTTCCATTTTATAAGTGTACCACACCAGGACAAACCCACCCGCTAAAATGATGCAAAGAAGAGCGGTTAATATTGAAAAGATCCTGCTGCGGAGGCTGAATCGATCCACTAGCGTCATCATATATTTTCACACTCCCCCTTAATCACATGGCATATCTCTTTAAACACGTCAGTCAGTTTTAAAATACCTATGATGTCACTGTTCCGTGTCACTAAAAGCGACTGGTGATGCCCCATGACCAGTTGATGTACTGCTGCATCAAGGGAAGCCTCTTCTTCAACAAGCTCTTCATCATCGGGTTTATACATGAATGATTTTACACTGAGTTGAGCCGCCTTTCTGCAAATGTCATTCAGAGGCAAGTCCCAGAGTTTGTATTGCCCAATCATCGACTTTATAAAATTTTGGGAGAGGCCGGATCGAGCGCGTGGGCTCGAATCATGTATTTGCTCATATTTTGGTTCCAGGGATCGCAGGATGTCAATCTGGCTGACCTTTCCGACAATCCTGTTGTCCTTGCCAAATACCAGAATCGCCCGGTGCTTGTATTCAAATTTGCCAAACTCTTTCTGGGCTTTCTCAAGAGCCAGAATCGCATCATATAGGGTGGCTTCCTCTGAGACTGTTGCATATTCGGAAAGTGGAACCATCAATTTTTTTACAGTTTTTGTTTTCAACGGTGATCTCCTGTCCTGTTGGTTTAATGATTATCCATTGGATATCCCTGCGGATGGACACTATTCAGAAATAACGAACTTCACCCCTGGCTGATCCGGTGACTTAAGCGGATGGATCCCGGCATTTAAAAAATTGAGCGTGTCACCCATTTCCGGAAGCTCGGCAAATGACACACGGTCATTCTTTTCCTTTCCCGAATATCCCTTGATGACGATTCCAAAAACGATTTCTTTTGAACTTTTTATGGGCATGAGAATAATTTTTTTTGCTTCAGAAAGCTCAGACAAATAATAATCAACATACATGCATATGGCCAAAAGAAGGCGGATCGGATTGGTGGAAAAGTTTTTATCTCTTCTTCGCGGTTTTGCGATTAATTCAATTTGTTTCTGCCCGGCGAATCGATGCATTAGAAACACAACCTGCTCAACAATTTCATTGGCGGTCACCTGGCTGACCGGTTCGTCCATGCTATGGGCAAACCTGTTGAATTTAGTCATGATGTCCGCGCCTCTATCGATCTGTTTCTTGACGCTGTTTAATGCCCTTTCCACTTTATCCATTTTGTCCATTTTATCCACAGGGTTAGCGTTTTTGCTGCTATAGGCAAAAATGTCCTGTATCAATCCGGCTGATTCATTAATGATGGCCAACACATTTTTCATGTCGTGGGTCATGCCTGCAGCAATTTTTCCTATCAGAGCAATCTCTTTTTGTTCCATATCGGCACGTTTATTCCTTATTTTTTTTGATTCTTCGGTATCTCCAAAGCATCAGACAATTTTGAAATCAAATCTTCGATCTTTACGGGTTTCATCATAAAATCAAAGGCGCCCATGCGCATGCCTTCCACGCCTTCACTGGTCGTGCCCCTGCCTGTCAGAAGGATGACCGGAATCCCCGGGTGACTGCGCTTAATATGCCTGAGCACATCCAATCCATTGACGCCGGGCATCATGATATCCAGTACCACCACCTGGGGTTTGTCCGTCTTTATTCGAGCCAAAGCCTCTTGCCCATCTGTTTCCGTCAGGGCGTGAATTCCCCTTAGTTCGAGCCTTTCGGCAAGAGTTGTGACAAATTCATCCTCATCGTCGATAAGTAAGACCTTCCATTGTTTCATTTTACAGTTCACCCCCTTGAGTCACTTGTTTTGCCAATATTACGGTAAATTTGGTCCCTTTACCTTCTTCGCTTTCCACCTGGATGTCCCCGCCTAATTTTTTGACAATACCATAGGTAATGGAAAGCCCTAAGCCAGTGCCATAATCCTTTTTTGTTGTAAAAAACGGTTCAAAAATATGTTTCATGGTTTCTTTCGACATGCCGGACCCGTTGTCCTGAATCGAAATCTCCACACTTTTCAGGTCATACTCCCGGGATGTAATCGTGATGACCCCCTCTTTGCCAACTGCGGACAGCCCATTATTGAGGATATTCAAAAACACCTGCTGCAGCTGCCCCTGATCAGAAAAAATATTGGGAAGATCTTCTGCCAGATTTAATTGGATATCGATATTTCGGTGGGAAGCCTCCTGCCCCAAGAGGCCAAGTACTTCTCTAATGACTTCATTTAAATCCAGTAATGAAAATTGTACATCCATACGACGGGCAAAACCCAAAAGCCGGTGGGTGATTGTCCGGCAGCGGTCAACCGAATTAAGAATGGAATGGGCCAGACCGATAAACTTTTTTTGTTGGGGAAAGTCTTTGGTGCGTTCAATCAAGTCTGTCATCAGTCCGGCCTTTTGGTCAATAATCGCCATGGGGTTATTGATTTCATGGGCCACACCTGCTGCCAGTCTGCCGATTGACGCCAGCTTGTTGGTATGTTCAATCTCGCGGAAGGCCTGACCCTTTCTATGTTCCAGCTCCTCGATCTGTTTGACCAGTACCCCGGTGATTTTAAACACCACGAGAACGATGATGAAAATACTGAATACAAACAGGAAAAACAGCTCGGTATTAAGGGTCTCCCAGGGCCTCATCACACAGGCACTCGGCTTAATGAGTACCAGAATAAACGGCATTGAGTTAAAGTTTGTATATCCCAGAAATATCTTTTCATTTTTTTGATCAAGGGTCTCTATCACATTGGGTTCATAGCTTACCGGCGAAATCACAAAAGGAAAGCGCTCGAAGACATCCCCATAAAACTTGGATGGTGTTTGTAAAATTCCGGCTTTATTGAGCACAAAGGCATCACTCCTTGGTTCCAGCCCCATAGACCAGATAAGGCTGTTAAATTTATCGGTGTCTATGGTCGCCCGGACAACCCATGTCTCCCCTGTGGGTTTCATTTGTTGAACAGCGATGACAAAATGAGGGTACTTCCTGTACCCCATGAAAACATCACTGATATATGTCCCCCGAATGCTGACTTCATGAAACCAGTCTTGATCTTTATAGCTTTTTCCGATCAAACTGTAAGGGCCGACATAGCTTATCTGTACTCCTGTTGAATCGATTAATCCCAGGTCGACAAAGCCGCCGAATTCCCGCTTCATCACTTGAAAGACGCGGTTGAGCGTTTTTTGATCGGTTAATTCTTCAAAAGGATAAGCAGATGCAATAAAACTCACGGCTGACAGTCGTTCCGTTAAAAAGAGTTCAAAAGAATGCTTTGTTTTATTAAGCATCACCTGCTGAGGATGAACAGCTTGTTCTTTTATCGCCTGTTTATACTCATGATAACTGATAAGATACATTAAAGAAAGGGGGATGATGGTGACCATGAGCATAAGGATGATCATCTTTAAACGAAGAATCTGGTAATACCTTTGAGAATCTTTACTTTCATCAAACCGAAAAAAGCTCAAGAATAGTTTTTTAAACCCGTTCGTTACTTTTCTAAACATTTGTCTGCCTTTCCGGCCGATCAAAAAGAGTCATATTCGGTGCCAGTCGATCTTCCCTGTATTTTGCCAGGGCACGATTCCACGGACCCATAACAGAATCGATGACCCGAACTTTTTTCCAGGTAAGATACTGAAAGAACTCTTCCTCGATCCCCCCGCAGATAACAACGGATACTTCTTCTGTCAGTAAGTCGGATCGTAGCCATGTCGTTCTGT
>JAUXCK010000274.1 GCA_030618925.1 Desulfobacteraceae bacterium | reverse complement strand
GCTGTACAGGGGCTACAGGCAGGTCCATTGGTTTGGGCACTTCATCGCGGACAAGCCCTTTAGATATCTCAAATTCTTTCCATTGTTCTTTTAAAAAACCGACAAATTCTCTGTCCCTTTCATCTTTATACGTCATGAAGGATGTCGTCTGCCCCTGCACCCAGGATTGAAACTCATTTTCAGCCCTGACCGGAAAACCCAAAATCAGAATCAGTATTGCTAACGGCAGCAGCTTTATCAGCTCTACAAATCTTACTGAAATGCGTTGCATTTTTTTTGCCTGTTTCCAGTTAACCCATGTGCCGGTCCTCAAGATTCAAAATAATGATCAAGCGCTAAATGCGCCTGAAGGGGGATGCGACACTTGATGCCATATGGTAATACACCGAAGCCTGACACAGATCAACAGGGAATTCCTCATATTATCAATGTCCACGGGCAACAACCTGCCCCGCCCTCAATTTTGTTGACACCCACAGGGCGGCCGATTATATTCCGGCAGGATTGCACCTTATCACCCTGTACTACCAGACAAAGACCGCATGAAGAAAAAATATTATATTGTATATCACCCCCTCTGCTTTGACCTGATGGGCAAAATAGGCGAACCCGGCTTCACGCCGGTGACGCTTCTTTCCTTTTTGAGCGGCCTGGACACTTCCGGATTAAATAGAACCACCTACCTCGATTTTCTGCGGTTTGACCTGGCCAAAGAAAGAAAAGGACTGATGGAGCACGTGGGTATGGAGCAATATGCGTCTTATTATATTGCCAACCAGATCGCCGGAATTGAATCCCCATGTGAGGTCATTATTGCCGACGGGAAAAGAAGGCCGGTTGATGACATCATCAGGGAAATGGGAAACACCCCTGCTGCCGTTTTTATCTCCTCCCTGAGTTCAAACTTTCCTGCCGCCGCTGCTTCGGCAATTGCCCTCAACCATGCCGGGATTCCGGTCATTATAGGCGGCATCCATGTGTCGACCCGCCCTGAAGATGTTCAATTGTTTATCCGACAGTTTTCCCCCTTTCCGGAACTGATTACCCAGGTTCGTGGGCCCGGTGATTCAAAGGTTCTCGCCAACGTACTCCAAGACCTTAAAAATAATACCATAAAGCCTGAATATACCGGCTCATTAACCATAGAAGACGGTGTCTGGGGGAAAAGCAATGTCAAAAGCCCTCCTCCCATGAAACTCCCTTTTCTAAGAAAGTTACCGGCCATCGGACATGTCTTGTCCGCTGTCTGCCGTATTCAAGTGACAACTCCTTTTCTGGGATGCCCTTACTCGTGCAAATTCTGTTCAATATCCACCCTTCCACACCATCAGCGAAAATTGATTGCCAGAGCCCCAGATGATTTTGTGAACGAGATAAGGGCCATTCAAGAACATGGAATAACCTATAAGAACCGGTTCTTTATGTTTTTGCCGGACAACCTCTTGCTCGGCGGGACCCGGCTTGAAGCAGCCCTGGACAAACTCATCGCATCCGACGTTAAGGTAAATTATATTTCACAGGCGAGCATCGATATCGCATCGAGAGAAGACCTGCTGAAAAAATTGAGATTGTCAGGTGCAACCCACCTCTTTATCGGACTGGAATCACTTGAACTGAAAAATCTGGAAGCCATTAATAAAAATACGGTGCCGGAAATCAAGAAGAGTGGTCTAAGTGTCGAAGAATATTATTCAAAACAGATACACGCCATTCAGCGGCACGGGATTTCTGTTCACGGGGCATTTATTTTCGGTTTGCCCCATGACTATTTTCATTCCCTCCAGGATCACACCGGAAGGGATGTCAGCCGGTTTTGCAAAAAAAATGTTATCGGCATCCAGGCAGCATGCTTAAATGACCTGCCCGGTTCTGTTAATTTTGAGGAAAGCATAAACAGCAACCTGTATCTGTATGGCAAACCCGGGACCATGGATTATCTGCTGGCTTTGAGCTGTTCAGATTTAATGGAATGCAACAGAATTCCGCCTGCGGCCTTAAAACACAGTCCCCTGGTTGTGCTGTATATGGCATATGATGCTGCTCAGCGTGTAAACGCGACCCGGCAGATTCTTCCCATGGCCCTTCAAATGGCAAAAAATGCCTGGATCTCTCCATCAAAATGCGGGAAAAAAAGTGTTGGAGACAGAATTGCCGACAGCATTGCGGCAGCCGGTTTTATGCTGGGGGTGAGCGCATACAAGGATCATTTCGAATCTGTCGCTTATTCAAGACCCGGATACAGAGGCACATTTGAAAGACTTTATGATATGGAAAAAAATCAGGAAGTTAAAGACCTGTTTAGAAATTATGTAAAGCCATTTAAACCCCATCCCGGGCGCAATAGAGATTGACTTTCAAACTAAAGTCGGATAAGTAAACAACGTTTTATATTGGCCGTTTATATAAAAGGATTGTGAGCGCCGGCTTTTTTTAGTCAGCGGAATTTAGCCAGGGTAATTTAACCAGTAGAATTTAACCTATAGAATTTAACCAGGGGACAAAAAAAAATTCAAGCAGAAAAAGGAACCTTAAATGTTCAAAAACAAAAGTGACGAAAATTATACAATCGTCCAGGAAGGCATTGCGTTAAAAACACTGGTTTATGGCAAAAAGACGCTGTTAACAGAGTTCCGGCTTAAAAAAGGAAACACCCTTCCCAATCACGCACATCCGCACGAACAGACAGGGTACCTGGTTTCCGGTAAAATCAACCTTATCATTGATCAGGAAAAGTTTGCGGCCGGCCCCGGTGACAGCTGGTGTATCCCCGGAGATGTCGCGCACAGCGTAGAGGTTCTTGAAGACGCGGTCGCAGTGGAGGTTTTTTCGCCGGTGAGAGAAGAATACTTGCCCTGATTTGAAAAAAATGTCATTTTCTTTTCGCTGCTCAACGTGGCTGATTTTTGACACCACTGAGCGGTTCAATTTTTAATATGGATCCTAAAAGATCCGATAACTGATTTCAACCGTATCGAGCTCCCTGCTATTAAACCGGCGGATAAAACCCTGACACTTGTCATTCCCCGAGAGCCGGGCACAAAGTGAAGTTTTAGCACCATCCAGCGGTATTACCGGATGCCGCCGCTTCGCTATGCCGGATTTCAACTATTATGTCGCCGGGTTAATATCTCAGAATGGAGTAATAAGCACATCGGCAATACCATGGTCTTATGGAAAAAAGTGACGATGTTCAAAGAATCATTGAGAATTGATTCTGACGTCGCTCATTGCACTAAAAAATTATTAATCTGGATACTGATATTTTGCATTTCCTTGCCCGGATATGCCTCCGCCGGGGTGTCTGAATTACCCCTTCCTGAACTCCAGGCGATTCATTATTTTGATGTCACCGAAGTGGTCCTCCCCGGGATTGGATTTGAAACATCCCTTACGGAAAACATAATTCCCTTATCTCTCCTGTCCCTCACAGGGGAGCCGGCGGACTGGCCCGTAAATAACACGGACCTCTACTTTCCGTTTACGATCTATGAGGACCTGAGATTTATTCAGGGGTTAAGCTTTCCCGAACAACCCTTCGGCAGATATCAAAAACTCGTCAATCATAGTGCAGCCATTGCCCTTCTGGCCATAGGATCCATAGCGCTCCTTTATGTTGCCCCTGAAAGTGTGTCCGGATGGAAAGAAGAAGACAAAGATATGTCCTGGGATGAGCTGTCTTCCCGCTATTGTAGGAAAGTGAGTTCCGGACCTGTGGTGGATGAGGATGAAAACTGGATCAATTATATCGGCCATCCATATTTTGGCGGCATCTATTATACCCATGCGCGGAATATCGGGTACACCCGGACAGAGGCCTTCATGTTTTCTCTGGCCATGTCGACGATTATATATGAATACGGGTTTGAAGCTTTTTTTGAGCAGCCGTCCATCCAGGACCTCATTTTTACCCCTTTCTGGGGGGCCATGGTGGGTGAATTTTTCTTGTTTACAGGAGCAAAAATAAAAGCCAACAACAACAAACTGCTGGGATCCCAAACATTTGGCAAAATCTGTCTGGTTTTAATGGACCCCATTGGTTACACCATCGGTGCCCTCAGTAAATGTTCAAGTAAATTTTCAAATTTCGGTATGAGTGTGGAGTATATTGCAAAAGTATACAATGCCCCCAATGACCTGCTGATGACGGACTATCCCAGAGAATACATGTATGGGTTACAAATCAATATATTTACAAGATAATGAAGAAGAGAGAGAACGTCCGTTAAAAGCGAATGTCGAATGTCGAATACTGAATGTCGAATGTCGAAGGGAGGAACTTAAGGGCGAATGTCGAATATCGAACACCGAATGTTGAATGTCGAAGGGAGGAACTTAAGGGCGAATGTCGAACGCCGAATGTCGAAGGGAGGGACTTAAGAGCGAATGTCGAATATCGAATACTGAACGCCGAATGTCGAAGGGAGGAGTCGCTGCGCTCTGTCAATTATAAATTAACAGAATGCATATGCGATGTGTGGGAGCGGCGTCCCGCCGCGATTAATGAGTTGAAAGTGAATGTCGAAGGGTGGTATCGCTTTGCTCCGTCTATTATAAAATGCCTTTTTCTCAACAGAACCAATTTAACAAATGAAATCAATACAACCAACAGAACAGGTTTATCGGTTTGTCAAAAACAGGTCCATGAACCCCTTGTTTTCAGGATCTGAATCCATATCATCCACCCATGACCTCAGTCCCGCCATTGTAATGGGGATCAGCCGGCATCCAATGGGGT
>JAUXCK010000065.1 GCA_030618925.1 Desulfobacteraceae bacterium | reverse complement strand
TATTCAGGGCGTGGGGTTCAGCTTATTTGCCTGATGATAATATTGTTTATTTTTACAGTATCCTGGGTGAACAGCCCGGGTGTGGGATAACATGTTTTTCCCTGATAAGTTCACCTGTTGGCACCCCCAGGATTAAAATACACCTATCGGCCGCATGAATGTAAATCGGGTGGGTTGGACCATCATTTTCTTGAACGCCTGGTCAACGTTTCCACCCAGGGCTGAAAAGGGCAGGGAAACAACAAATGCGACTGTTCCAATAACAATTGCCCCAAATCCCAGAGGTCTTGCCAGAACGGTATCGGTGATCATGGCGCCGGCAGTTGGCGTTCCGGTCCGGGCAAAGGCGGTCGCCCCAAAAGGAATCAAAATCATGGCGGCGATCAGATAGATGGTAACAGATTTTTTAATCATCTTGAACATGGGGTCCTCCTTGGTTTATCGTGTCATGGAAAATGGTTTTTATGCAAGGTGTCAGCCAGGGGCTAATTTTATTTTTGTTATTATAGAGGTTCAGACCCTGTTATTATACAGAAAAACAGCCTGAATGTCAATTATTAGAAATATTAAACACCCTGTGAGATTTGTGGGAGCGGTTTTCAGCCATGATCAATGAATTGAAGGCGTGCGTTTCCATTTTTTTTTGTATGACGCGTTCATTAAGTTTAAGAGTCGGCAGCATCAGGCCGATTGTAATACCGTCTATGCCCGTCACCGTCACCATAAAGAAAGTATGTTCCACTTGTTTAATGTTCGGTTGTTTGTTATTTTTGTCATATGGATGATATTTATACTCAAGTACGGGAGCGGGCCAGGCAGATTGTTTTGGCGTATCCCGGGCAGGCGTTTTATGAGGATTTCCCGAAATCCCACGCGTCTTCCCGGAAACAGTTTGAAACAGATCCGGTTATCAAGGCGTTGAGACTGTTTGTGGCTGAAAATATTGAGCGTAATTTTGGCCATGGCCTGGCGCACGCTGAAAAGGTGACGCTTGATGCAGGGGCGTTAATGGCCATTGAGGGCGATCTTGCCGGGTATTCCAGCGCTTTTGTCCATCGCAGGATTTTTTTAGTACAATGTGCAGGGCTTCTTCATGATATTAGACGTAACCAGAAGCATCATGCTGAAAAAGGGGCTCTTTTTGCCGGGGAAAAACTGGTTGCCTGGCCCGGGTTCAAGGCAGGCGAAATCGAGGATATTACAAACGCCATTCGAAATCATGAGGCATTTAAACCCATCCTTGAGATAAAATCACCCGGGGGCGCGCTTATGTCCGACTGTCTTTATGATGCGGACAAATTTCGCTGGGGTCCGGATAATTTTTTCTACACCATATGGGATATGGTTGCATTTGCAGATATACCTTTTGCTAAATTTGCCAGCCATTATTCAAATGGAATATCTGCTTTGGCCAGGATTAAAGATACATTCCGCACAAAAACAGGGATGAAATACGGCCCTCAATTTATTGATGCCGGGTTGGCCATTGGCCGGCAGCTTTACAAGGTGATTCAAACAGAGTTTGCTGATTATTGTTAGGGCCGGCCTGATGTGAGTCCCGTCAGAACGCGATCGGGTCAATTATTTTGAATGGAAACTATGAGATACTTACCCATAGACAAAACCCTGTTTGTCCAAAACAGAAAAAGGTTTTTCAGTCAGCTAAAACCGAATTCCATGGCGGTATTGAATTCCAATGATGTGATGCCGAGAAGTGCCGATGGAATCCATCCTTTTATTCAGGACACGGATTTTTTTTATCTGAGCGGCATTGAACAGGAAGAAAGTATTCTTGTATTGTTTCCTGATGCAAAAGAAGACAAACACAAAGAAATATTATTTATCAGGGAAACCAATGAAGACCTCGCTGTCTGGGAAGGGGCCAAGTATTCAAGACAAGAGGCGGAAAATGTGTCCGGCATTCAGAAGGTATACTGGACAAGCGAGTTTAAAAAAATTTTCAGGCCGCTGGCGATTGAATCAGAAAATATTTACCTGAACACCAATGAGCACACCCGGGCAGACATTGTCGTGGAAACCCGGGACATGCGCTTTTTAAAGCAATGTAAAAAAAATTACCCTTTGCACACATATGAGCGAATCGCCCCGATCATGCATCATCTGCGAGCCACAAAAAGTAAAGCGGAAATTGATTTGATCACGCAGGCCTGCCGTATCACTGAAAAAGCTTTTTTTAAAGTGCTTGATTTTGTCGGACCCGGTGTATGGGAGTTTGAAATCGAGGCGGAAATCATCAATGCGTTTCTAAAAAACAGGTCACGGGGCCCGGCGTTTGAGACCATTATCGCATCCGGGGCCAATTCATGCATCCTCCACTATGTGAAAAATAATCGGCAGTGCAGGGAGGGTGACACTCTGCTCATGGACTTTGGTGCAGAATATGCCAATTATGCGGCTGATGTAACACGAACAATACCGGTGAGCGGAAGGTTTTCCAGGCGTCAGCGGAAGGTATATGAGGCCGTGTTGAAGGTGCAAAAGATGGCCATCCAGATGATTCAACCCGGAAATGTTCTGGAAGAATACCACAAGGATGTCGGCAAAGTAATGGAGGCTGAATTAATAGACCTGGGTCTTCTAAATGCCAAAGAAGTTAAATGCCAGGACCCGGAGAAACCGCTCTATAAAAAATATTTCATGCACGGCGCATCCCATTACCTGGGTCTAGACGTCCATGATCCTGGAGATAAACACCGGAAGTTTGAAGAAGGGATGGTGTTGACCTGTGAACCCGGCATTTATATCCCGGAGGAGGAGTTGGGCATCCGCATTGAGAATGATATCCTTGTCACAAATCAGGGCCCCCTTGATTTGACGCAAACAATTCCGGTTGAACCTGAGGAGATAGAAGATCTGATGAACAGGTAGCAGCCTATCCAGCGGTATGACTGGATGCCGCCGCTTCGCTATTTCGGATCAAGTCCGGCATGACGGGTTTCAACTATTTAGTCTTCGGGTTAAACTCTTTTTTGGATCCTTTTGTGTTTGCCATCAGCAGCAGGATGACGCCTGTAAGTGCCAGCGATATGAAGCCGATTGTCGAAAATACCGCTTCAATACTATAGGCGTTTTCGATGGCCTCAACCATCTTGACGGCTAGGGCTCCGATGCCAAAGGTCAGAATGAACTTGAGGCCATAGGCTGAGTGTTGAAACCGCCTGGGCGTATACCTGGCCACCAGCGTATTCTCGATGGGCTGCATGCCGAGAAGGAAAAAGAAGTATCCCAGGGACAGCAGCACAAGCGGAAGATCCCAGGCAATTGCCATGAGAAAGGCGATGGGGACTGTGGTGGCGTGAAAAATCAGATAACAGACTTTCAGGTCAAATTTTTCTGCCAGTCGCCCCCCAATATATTGCCCCAGCATCCCCACAATGAATATGAATGACGTCACCGATGTGGCCACGAGATTGGTGGAGAGGTTGAGTTCAGACAAAGAGGAAAGAAAATCGAAGATGCCTGGATTTCGAAGTTCAAAATAGGACGGAAGGATTAACGTTGACCCCCGGTAGACAATTCCGCCAAGGGTCATGGCGATGAGTAAAATAAAAAAGGCGGACCGCCGGCCGGTCTCCCCTTCAGATCCGTTGTCCTGTTTTTTTGTCGGTTTTGTGATAGGGAGGAAGGCCATGATCGCAAACCCCAGGAAGTTTAGAACGCACACCGTCAGGAAGACCGCCGAAAGGCCCCAGAACCAGTTTACAATTCCAGCCAGCAGCGGGGCAGCTGCAAGCCCGAGATTTCCGCACATCCCATTGTACCCCATGCCGATGCTTATCTGTTTGATGCCTTTTGAGATCAGACCAAGCCCTGTAGGGTGGTAGATACCCGAAAAAAAGCCAATACCTGCCAGGGCCAGGGTTAAGCCCGTTACCGTATCGATGAAGAGGGTTGCCGCCAGGCCGCAAAGGCCGCTGCCAATGAAGAAAAGATGCATCAACGGCCTGGCACCCCACCGGTCGGCTGCCAGTCCCCAGGGTAGGGCGGTCAGACCGAACAGGAGATACATCCAGAAAGACATCCCCAGAACCTGGGCCATGCCAAGCTGCAGCCGGCCGGAAAGGGGAAGTACGATGGATGGAAAAACAAGCATATTAAAATGGGTCATGAAATGACCAAAACCGGTCGTTAACAATATTCTGCGTTCGTGTGGTTCCATAGTAAAATGACTTCCTCGTACTTCTCAATAGCAGGGCATCTATTTTTTTATTTCTTTTTTGATAAACCGGATAAACGCTTTGCATATCGGGGATGGCGTACGGTTTCTATGGCGGGTTAAATAGAAACTTCGTGTTAGATTGAGGCCTTGAATGGTCAGGGCTTTTAGTGTGCCGGCGTCAAGCTCTTCCTGGACGGCAAGGGGGGACAGAATCGAAATGCCGACTTTATTTTTTATGCCTTGGATGACAGCCGTCGTACTCCCCATTTCCGCTATTATATTAAGATGATCAACATCGTACCCCCGTTTGGACAGGCTGGCCCGGATCGATTTCAGGGTTCCTGAACCCTCTTCACGTACAATAAATGGTTCCTTTGACAGCATTCCCACAGGCATGGATTTTTTTCCGGCCCATTTATGATGCCCGGGGATGATGAGGCGCATGTCCTCTTGCAGCAGTTTTTCCTGAATGAGCGCTTTGTTTTCTGTCTCAGCACCGACTATGCTGAGCTCCAGGGTACCGGATAAAGTGTCTTTGATAATTTTTCCAGTGTCTCCGATGGACAATGAAATAGTGACGTCAGGGTAGGCTCGGGTAAAGCGGCCGATTATTTTTGGGAGGATGTATCCTCCGGGAATCGTGCTTCCCCCAATCAAAAAACGGCCTTTGAGGTTTCCCTGGAATTCAGCCATGGCGATTTCGGCCTCATCACGCAGGCGCATTAGTCTGGATGCATACCCGTAAAGAAGTTCCCCTGCCTTTGTCGGCAAAGCCTCCCTGCTCAAACGGTCGATCAGACGGCATCCAAAATGATCTTCAAGGTCTTTGATATGGCTGCTGACGGTCGGCTGTGACAGATGAATGCTTTGCCCGGCCTTTGAGAAGCTTTTAAGCGTCACGACTTTACAAAAGATATGGAGTTGCCAGAGGTCCATTGCGGGTTATTATTTAGCCGGTTTGAATTTTTCTTTTAATTTCTGGTTGACAATAGGGGGCACCATGCTTGCCACATCACCGCCAAAACAGGCGGCTTCTTTGACGATTGAAGAGCTGATATAAATCCAGCGCAGGCCGGTCATGAGGAATACTGTTTCAATTTTCCGGTTTAAACTCCGGTTCATCAGCGCCAGCTGAAATTCGTACTCAAAATCTGACACGGCTCGCATACCGCGGAGTATGGCCTGAGCCTTCCGTTGAGCAGCATAATCCACGAGAAGCCCGCTATAGGAGTCCACTTCTATATTGGGATGGCCCTTGAGGCTTTCATTAAGAAATTCGATCCGCTCTTCAATCGTAAACAGGGACTGTTTTGCAGGATTGATTAAAATGGCAATAATGATGGTGTCAAAAATTTTCAGGCCCCTTTTGATGATATCAATATGACCGTTGGTCGGGGGATCAAAGGATCCAGGGTAAATGGCCGTTTTTTTCATGTGGCTGAAATGTCCTTTCATGGGTTAGGGGTTATAATTGCAGAATGTGAAAATGGTATTGCTGTATCGCCTCTGGCTTGAGATGTCAAATCCGGAAAGGGGCGCAGGTATCCCCTCCCTTGCAGAGTGTTCAATGACAACCTGTGCGCCTTTTTCAAGAGCGCTGCTGTTAGCGAGGTTTTGCATGGATTGTTTAATGGCACCGGTGTTATATGGCGGATCCAGAAAAACAAGGTTGAAACCATGGACTGCTGGTTTTAAACAGTTCAGGTTGGCGAGAACATTCCAGCGAATGATTTTTGATCGGAGTTCAAGTTTACATGCCCGAATATTCTTCTGAATCACGGAAAGCGCTATTTTATGATTGTCAATAAACACTGCAGATTCAGCCCCCCGGCTCAATGCTTCAATCCCGAGGGCACCGGTTCCTGCATAAAGGTCAAGGACCTTTGCACCGCTGATTTGGGTGGAAAGGATATTAAAAAGGGATTCCCGCAACCGGGCAGCCGTCGGTCTTGTCTTCATGCCCTGAATTGAAATCAGGTTTTTCCCCCTGTATTCTCCGCCAATGACTCTCAATCCCATGTGCTCAACCCATATTTTTAAGTTTTTTGTGTAAATGGGTTCTTTCGACACCGATATTTTCGGCTGTTTTTGTGACATTATTATTGTTTTCAGCGAGTTTTCTGCGGATGAATTCCTCTTCAAACGTCTTTTTGGCGGTTTTTAATTTTTGGATGGAAAAATATTTCGAGTCCAGGGTCTCTGTTGTTGTCCCCAAAGCCGGGTTGTACGGTGCCGGGATATCGTCCACATCAATGGTATCATTCGGCACCATGATGGCGAGTCTCTCCACAAGATTTTTGAGCTCTCTGATATTCCCGGGCCATGAATAGCGGGCCAAAAGCGCCAGCGCCTCTTGGGCGATGTTTTTCGTCTGACTTTGATACTGGGTGGCATATTTTTCAAGGAACGTATGAACAAGGATCTGCAGGTCCTCTAACCGGTTTCTTAACGGCGGCACCTGGATGGGGATGACATTGAGCCTGAAGTAGAGATCCTTTCTGAAAGTTCCCTTTTCAATTTCATCCTCAAGTGCTTTATTGGTGGCAGCAATCACCCTTAAGTTTACGTTCAGGGTTCGGCTTCCACCAACTCTCTGAAATTTCTGTTCCTCAAGGACCCTTAAAATTTTAGACTGTGTTTTCAAGCTCATGTCGCCGATTTCGTCCATAAAAATGGTTCCGTTGTTGGCCAATTCAAATTTTCCCCGTGATTTTGTGGTGGCCCCGGCAAAGGCCCCTTTTTCATGGCCGAACAATTCGCTTTCGATCATTTCATCAGGGATGGCAGCGCAATTAACCTCTACAAGCGGCTGCTCTGACCGGTTGCTGAGCTGATGAATGGTGCGGGAGACCAGCTCTTTTCCAGTGCCATTTTCGCCTGAAATCAAAATCGATGCATCCGTGGGTGCAGCGACAGCAATCTGTTCTCTCAGCAAAACAATGGGTTGGCTGTTGCCGTTGATGGAATGTTTTTCTATGGTTTTTGTTCTGAGGTATTTGTTCTCTTCCTCAAGTCTTCTGAAGTTCAGGGCATTGTTGATGGCGACGATCACCTTATCGAAAGAGATGGGTTTTTCAATAAAGTCGAATGCACCTAATTTTGTGGCCGAAACCGCAGTTTCGATGGTGCCGTGCCCTGTGATCATGACAACCTGGATATGGGGGTAATTTTTTTTAATCTCCTTTAGCGTTTCAATACCATCAATGCCGGGCATCCATATGTCAAGCAGGACCAGGTCAGGTTCTTCGGCATCAATGGCTTTCAAGGCTTCATAACCGTTGGAAGCGGTGATAATTTCGAACCCTTCATCAGAAAGCAGACCACCAAGGGAAAGAAGGATCGACTTCTCATCATCAACAACCAGTATGGTTGGAAACATGGTTGATATTCCTTTACGTTTTGGGTTTAAAAAAATTACGAAAGACTATATTTTGAACAAGTGATACAGGGCAACAGATTTTGTCACCGGGAAAAGCTATCCGACCGGAACCGGGAGTTCGATGACAAACTTTGCCCCTGTGGGCCGATTATTCCGCACACTGATAAGACCCTCATGATCTGCAATTATCGTGCTGACAATGGTCAGCCCAAGCCCCATACCGGACTTTTTGGTTGAAAAATAGGGTTCAAAAAGACGAATTTTTTCATTGTCGGAAATGCCGGTGCCTGTATCCGCCACCTCAAGCCTGATCATATTGAGGATGGGGTCATGTGCCAGTGAGATCGTGATGCTGCCTTTTTCTTCAATTGCAGAAATCGCATTATCCACAAGGTTGATCATGGCTTGCTTAATCTGCTGTCGATCCAGATTCAGCTTAGGGATGTCATCCGTTATTTTGATGGTAAAGTCAATATTGGGGTGCCCCTCGCGATAAAGCGCTATGGTCTCTTCAATGATCGGCAGCAGGTTGCAAAGCTTTAAATTGGCACCGGGAAATCGGGCAAAAGTTGAAAACTCATTGACGAGATTTCGAATCAGATCCACATGGTCAATAATGGTGCGTGTGCATTCATCAAAAATGGGATCATTGATCTCATCAGAATATTTTCTTTTTAGACGCTGGGCTGAGAGGGATATGGGTGTCAGCGGGTTTTTCACCTCATGGGCAATTCGCCGGGCAACCTCACGCCATGCAGCCATTCGCTGGGCCTTTTCCAAATCCGTCAGATCATCGATCACCATGACAATGCCCAGATGCTGCCTGCTCTCGTCCTTTAAGGCATTCAGATGAATCATAAAACTGCGTGGCCTGCCTTGAATCGTAAATTTAACAGGAAGCGCCACAGCAGTATCATGGGACGACATGATTTTTTCGATGGTTTCGTTTATGAGGCTTAAATGTTGACCGGCCATCAGGCGTTTATAGCTTTTTGTCAGAATATCTTCGGGTTTGATGTCCAGCATTTTCTCTGCCGATTTATTGATCGTGGTGACTTGTTTATCCTGGTTTAGCGAGATGACACCGGTGGAAATATTTTTCAGAACAATCTCCATATACCGGCGCTGCTCCTCAATTTCCAGATTCCGTTCATGAAGCATCTGGGCGGATAACTCCAGCTGCTCCCTGCTGATTCTAAGGTCCCGGGTCATTTTATTGAAAGAGCCCACCAGACTCCCGATTTCATCATCTGCTACCAGATCAATTTTAAAGCTTAAATCGCCTTCAGCCACACGCCGGGTGCCGTCAGCCAGCCCCATGATGGGGATGGTGATTGATTTTGCCATGTAAAAACCAAACCAGATGGCACAAAAGACAACCAGAAGTGCAACAATCGAGAGGGTGATATAGTAAGTGGTCTGTATCGGCCTTTTCAGCATTTTTATCTGTTGATATTCTTCATACCCCCTTGAAATGGATGCCATATTTCTCGATAGATCCGGTGGTATCAGAACATTAATCACAACATATGCTTCAGCGATATTGCTGTTAACCCCAAAGGGTACTGTTCCGATGGTCCTGATCAACTCGCCGTCGGAAATATTCAAAGATATGGTTCTTACCTTACCCGGAGCTATCTCTTTATGAAGATCATCGGCTGAAACCACGTGGAGGGGGTGGTTTTCAAGAATAGGAGCAACAGCATATGTGAGGCGGTTGGCCTTGGCATCATAAATTTCCACAGCATGATGATTAAATTCCCGCTGGGCAATCTGAATGTAGCGGGTCAGGGCCTTTTTTTTGTCAGGGGCCAGGAATTTTTTGGTTTTGACCTGGTAGGCGATCCGCTCAAGGAAAAAGATATTGTTCTCCTCAACATGACGATATAGACGCCTGCCAACAGACAGCGAGTTTTCAAGGGCCTGTTCCACCGGTACGTTGAACCAGAATTCAATGCTGGAAGTAATGAAATTGATGGAAAAGAGAAACAGGACGGTTGTGGGCAGCAGCGACAGGGCAATAAAGGCAACAACAAGCCGGGTGCGGAGTTTTGCACCAGTGACCTTGCGCCTGCGGTCATAGAGGAGTTTGACAAGGTTTCTAAAAACAAGAAATATCAGGAGAATCGCCAGCAGAAGGTTAATGTTGATCAGGGTGAACATCAAAATGGTGTTGGAAATGGGGAAGTCCGCGCCAAAATATATGATGCGGGTCTCAAAAAAGGTGAGCAAAGGGAAAAAAAGAATGATCCCGGCAATGAGCCAGAGTTCGCGCTTTCGTCTTTTTCTTTCGCTTTCCGAGATGCTGAGTCGAGGGTTATTTTGTTTTTTTCTGATCATAGCTGCCATGCGGGATCATGCCGGAAAGGATAATTCAGTATGTAAAGTCAATCGTATACCAGTCTGTCTCAAAGTCCCAAAGTGATACAAAAAACAGAATATAATGCAGGGAAAGGGGGAGCGTCAGTTTGCTGAGCTCGGCTTTGAAGTCGGATCGTAGCCATGTCGTTCTGTGAG
>JAUXCK010000333.1 GCA_030618925.1 Desulfobacteraceae bacterium | reverse complement strand
TGCTTCCTCTTTCCGGTTTATACAAATGAACGGTTTAAAAAGTCTGCATCCTGTTAAATCAATATTTATAGGATCCAAAATATTCCATCACCTGTTTTTATTCACCTGAACACCTGAAAAAATGGCCCCGAGGTTCCCGAACTGTCTATCCTCGCGTTGATCGCAGCGGGGTTTATTCTTATATAGAAAACTTGGTCCTCTGGGCCAGGATCTTTATTTGCGACGGGGCGACAGAATTTCAATACCGAGCTTCCCCTGCAGCGTTCCCATGATCCCTTTGGGCGCAATCAGAATAACGCCAATGGCAACGGCCCCCAGTATGAGCATGCTGACTGAAAAGTATTCCGCCAGGCCCTGTGAGAGCAGGACAAAAAGGAGTGCCCCGACGATGGGCCCCTCGATGGTCCCAATGCCGCCTATAATAACGATAAACACAAGTTTGACTGTCCAGTCAATGGAAAAGGCATTGTATGGCTGGATAAAAACCTGAAATACATAAATAATGCCGGCAGTCGTGCCTGTGACAAAAGCGCTTATCAGGAAACAATAGAGCTTTGATCTAAAAACCTTTACGCCCATGGCCTCTGCGATGTCATCATTATCACGCATGGCCATCAGCCCCAATCCCAACTTGGAGCGAAGTATCACATAGACGAGCACAACGGATCCCACACCCACAATAAAAGCGGCGTAATAAATCTCATTCATTGTCAGCGGGGCCGTTGGTTTGATAAAAAGCCCCGTGCCATATTTTACGTACTTCCAGTTACTGAACCAGATCATCAATGTTTCAGCAAATACCCAGGTGCCGATGGCAAAGTAGACGCCTTTCATTCTGAAAATAAAAAGAGACATAAAAAGTGCCAGGACGGTTGAAAACAATCCTCCCAGGATAACACTTGCCCAGATATGGATACCATAATAATTGGTCAGCACAGCCATCGTATAACCGCCCATACCGACAAAGGACTGCTGCCCCAACGATATTAAACCGGAATAACCGGCCAATAGATTCCACATCTGTGCCAGGGCAAGGTAAAGGCAAAACAGGAGGAAAAAGAAAACGAGATACTCGCTGCCCCACAGGGGAACAGTCCCCAATGCCACTCCCAGCAACCCTAAAATATACCACCTGGACGTATATAGTATCTTTCTCATAAGCGCCTATGCTGTCCCGAAAAGCCCCTGCGGTCTCAGGGCAAGGACGATCAACAATACCACATACCCGCAGAACAATTGGTACCCGGGGCCGAAAAAATGCGCGCCCAAAAGCTGTGACAGGGCGAGGATGAGGCCACCGACAAGACATCCCATCATGCTGCCAAGGCCGCCAATGACCACGACACCAAAAGCGATAATCAGGTACTGAGGGCCGGTATGCGGATAAAATGTAAATGTCATTCCCACCAGAATGCCTGCTACAGCAGCGGTCATCATGGCAATGCCCATTGCCTTGGCATATATGTTCTTCGTGTGTACTCCCATCAGCTGCGCTGCTTCATCATCGTCCGATGCTGCCCGGATAGCATGCCCTATATATGTTTTCTGGAAAATATAGTGAAGACCGATGATGACAACCAGGCCAATTATAAAATTCAAGAGATAAAGAACCGGTATATTCAGGTAATCGGTTACAGGTATGGTCATGATGGCAAGGCCTGACATCAGGCTTCTTGCGTCAGGTGTAAAGATTAAAAGCAGCAAATTCTGGACAATGATCGATACGCCAAAAGCCACGAGAAGAGGGGGCTCCATCCCTTTTCCAAGGACCCGGTTCAAAAGAAAACTCTGAACGAAAAATCCAATAAAATACATCACGGCCATAACAATCGGTATGGTCCAGAGCGGGGAAACGCCAAAACCTGTAACCAGGGCCAGGCCCAGAAAACTGCCCAGGATCATCATGTCCCCGTGGGCCAGGTTCACCAGTTTGACGATCCCGAACATGGTGGACATTCCAATGGCAATGACGGCGTAAAGGCCGCCCAGCAATATCCCGTTCAAGATCGGTTGAGCCAAATCTTCCATCATGGGAACTCCCTGTTAACGCTGAATAGCAATTCCCTCCATCTCACCATTATGCCTGAATTTAAATGCCAAAATAGGCCTTTTTGACCTCATCCACACTGAGTGAGGCCGCATCCCCTTGAAGAACGACTTTTCCCTCAAGCATGACATAGACCCTGTCGGCCGCCTTGAGGCTTCTCTGCACATCCTGCTCTACCAGCACAATTGTTGTTCCATCCCGGTTAATCTGCACCAATCGTTTATAGATGTCTTGAATGATGACCGGGGCCAGACCGAGGGAGAGTTCGTCGCAAATGAGAATTTTCGGTCTGGACATCATGGCCCGGCCGATTGCCAGCATCTGCTGTTCTCCACCGCTGAGAGTACTGGCCATCTGATGATGACGGTCCTTGAGAACCGGAAACAGATCATAAATCCTTGCCATGCCCTCGTCCCTTCCGGCCCTTATTTTTGGAGGGTAGGACCCCATGACAAGGTTTTCATACACCGTCATCCTGGAGAATACCCTTCTTCCTTCGGGAACCAGGGCTAATCCCCGGGGGACTGTCTCATGAGGACGCAGCCCGTCGATTCTTTCCCCGAAAAGTTCTATGGTCCCCCGGGTCGGCGCCAACAGCCCCATAACGGTTTTCAGGAGCGTCGATTTGCCTGCCCCATTGGCACCAATGACAGAAACAATCTCTCCCTTTTCTATTTCTATAGAGACGCCCCAGAGGGCCTGAAAATCCTTGTAATGGACATCCAAACCTGAAACTTTAAGGGCTGGCGCATCTTTCACTCATCCTCCTCCACACCCAGATAACATTCCAGAACTTCTTTGGAACACATCACTTCGCCGGGATTGCCGCAGTTAAGCTGATGTCCCTCTGAGATCACCAGCAAGCGATCCACACCTTCGGACATCACCATCAGAATATGTTCGATCCAAATAATCGTGATGCCCATTTCCTGAATTTTTTTTACAATCTGAAGAACCAGAAACGCTTCCGCCTCGGTCAACCCACCGGCAATCTCATCTAAAAGGATCAGACCGGGTTGTGTGGCCAGAGCTCTTCCCAATTCCAACCTCTTCCGCTCAAGGAGGGATAATCCGCCTGCGAACAAATCTTTTATGGCAGATAACCCGATCAAATCCAGAATATCCAGGATCTTCCTTCGGGCTTTCTTCTCGCTCAGCCCGCCGCCGTGGACTGCTGCAACCAGGAGATTTTCAAAGACAGTCATCTTATCAAAAGGCTGAGGAATCTGATAGGTTCGCCCGATCCCCCGGCGGCACCTTTTAGAAGGTGATTCACGGGTGAGATCCCCTCCCTTGAATGTGATGATACCATGATCCAGTTTTAGATTCCCTGTCAGGAGGTTAAAAACAGTTGTCTTACCCGCCCCGTTGGGTCCCATGATACCCAGAATCTCTCCCTCCCTCACGTTAAAGGAGAGATCCTGAACGGCAGCCAAACTCCCGAAACTTTTATACAGGTTTTGTGCAACCAGGATATCTGACATATCAGCCTCATGGATTTTACGCGCCGGTTATTGCCTGCTATAGAAAACAGACCGGCGGCCCGGACAAGGTGAATCATCATTGATTAGCATGTAAATTCAAATGTAAATTTTCTTGTTCATCACCATAACCCCCATTTTCTGATAAAAAGGAGTCAAGTGGGTCGGCAGAAGAATCAGGATCTTGTTAATCGAAAGGCATTTCCCATGTACTATTTCTTATGATAAGACCCATTGCCATATTATGATATGGCAAATATCTTTTTTGGGCCTTTATGTCAAACACTTTGTTTCCTGTTATTGCGGAACTTATATAATGAAACTGAATGTCGCCCAAACGATCAAAACATCTTGACAAAACAGGCAGTGAAAGATTAGGGTTGCCAATATTTTGATTAATGTGGATCACAATCAACCCCTGG
>JAUXCK010000203.1 GCA_030618925.1 Desulfobacteraceae bacterium | reverse complement strand
CCATTGAGTGGATTTCAGCCTTGACACGCGGATATTTCGAGGTATCATTTCCCGTCTGAGAAGAGATGTTTTTATTCTTATACAGAAAACCGGGTCCTCTGGGCCAGGTCAGAGATAAATGGCTGTGCCGAAATAATTCTTAATCTTAAACCAACATTTTTAATTGCACCCCCGGAATCAGGATTCGGTTAAAAAAATATAGATTTTAGCTGCCCGATCACACCCTACATAACAGACATGATTTTGGTAAACCGGGTCAGCGCTATGGGATGGGTGAGAAGTCCTTTCAGTTTGAGTTTGCGGCTTAGAAGTTTCTTCAAGACCCCCATTCCCATTTCATCAAAGTAATAAGGCATTCCAAATTTGATGTTTAAGTTGGCCAGATCGAGGAGGGTGCTTGAGTCCGTTGCAATACTGATCATGGGGACCCCCACCCGGCCGCTGTGGACCGTCAGGCTTCCTTTTGAAAATACCATGGTCATGTCGACATCGGCGTCCTCTGCCTGAATATAAATATTGCCATTCAGCGCATTAAAATCTTTTACTCTTTCCGGCTTGTTTTTCAGGTTGGCTTCGATTATACCGGCCATCATGGAAGGCAGGCCGGCCTCCTCCGCTCCGGGTGCCAAATTGATTTCAGGCATATTCCCCCCTCGATCTTTTACATCCCGCGTGATGCGGGTTTGGTTTACCAGGCCTTTTTAAGCACACCCAGAATTTCCTCTGAATCAAAAATGGATTTTGGGTTATACACGATGGAACCATCTGACAGGGCCAGGTCTGCGACATCCTTCAGACCCTCTTCAGGGACACCCACTTCACCCAGTTTCTGCGGCACCCCCATTTTTTTTGTCAGTTCCCATATGGCGTTTACAGCCGCTTCTCCAGCTTCCTCGTCGCTCATGCCTTTGACTTCAAGGTCCATGGCCCGTGCAATCAAGGCATAACGGTCTGCGCATTCGTCCATGTTGTAGGTCATGGCATAGGGGAGGAGGATGCTGTTGGCCAGTCCGTGGGGTACTTTGAAGAGTCCTCCCACGGCATGGGCCATGGCATGGGCCAGGCCCACTTGGGCGTTCCCAAAAGCAATTCCGGCCATGGTCGATGCCAAAAGCTGCTGCCCCCTGGCAAAAAGATCATCTCCTTTTTCGACACAGGTGGGCAGGTATTCCTTGATCAGCCGTATGGCATGGAGGGCCATGGCGTCTGCGACGGGTTCGGCCTGCATGGCGTGAATGGCTTCCACGGCATGGGTCAGGGCGTCCATGCCTGTCGTGGCTGTGAGCTGCGGGGGCATCCCTGCGGTCATGGTGGGGTCCAGGATCCCCACATTGGCGATCATGTGGTTGTCGGCAAAGATCATTTTTTGATTTTTATCCCAGTCTTTGACAACTGCCGCGTAGGTCACTTCACTTCCCGTACCGGCTGTTGTGGGAATGACGATATGGGGGGTCTGGGGACGTGTCAGCATCTGAAATCCAGTATAATCTTGAATCTTGCCCCCTTCTTTCAGGAGGATGGCCATTCCTTTTGCGGTGTCGATGGTGCTGCCGCCGCCCACGCTCACCAGAATATCCGCACCCTTTTCTTTGGCCTTTTCAGCCCCTTCATTGATGATATGGATGCCCGAATCCTGAATACACCCGTCAAAGGTTCCAACGTACTTGTTTCCCAGCGCTTTTTCGACCCGTTCGGTCAGGCCGGCTTCGGCCACGCCTTTATCCGTTACCACGAACGCTTTGCTGCAGTTCAGCTCCTCAACCTCCATCCCGACTTCGTTTACCGAGTTTTCCTCAAAGACCAGTTTCGTCGGGTTGCGGTAGACAAACGCAAGTTCCCTGTCATACGCCATTTTTTATCTCCTTTCCGGATCTGCTAAGCCATCCCGAATTGTTCATCCATTTCGGTCATTGTTTTTCCCAGGGACTCAACCTCATCAGGACTGAGTTCATCTGGGTATTTGCCGCCGACATCTGAGCTTAAATCCACCAGGCGCATGGCGGCCTGGACGTTGCGGACGATGGTGGGAAGGTCTCCTTTGAGTTTCAGCTTTCCCTGCATCATCCCTTTGACCGTGTCCAGTTGTTTTTTTCCCACCATAATCCATCGGTCAATGGTCCCGGTGATCACAAAGTCACCATTTTTCCCCACCTCACTTGGGACGATTTTCATGTATTTGCAGTCACCGTGCCAGAGATCCATAAAAAGATAAGTGTCCTGGACCAGGCCATATTCGGGTTTTGCCTGGATATGCAGGACGACACTCCCTTCCCATGCCTTTGCCACTTCCTTGTACTTGGCATCTTCCCGAACTGCTTTTTCATAGAGGGTGACCCATTCAGGGGTGAAATAGATGTAAGGCTGTGATTCGGATGCCAGTCTGTTTGCCACATATTCCTGGTAGGCCTTGTCCCATTCGTCTGTGCCGTAAGTATGCGCCATGAAAATGTCCTCCTTTGCAAGTGTGAGTAAAAAGTAAATAAATGAAAAAAATATTAGAAAAAATCTAAATGACCCTGATAAAATTCAGGGCGGTTTATCATTTGCCGGCATATAGCTTGTCCGCCAGGGCAGTCAGCCCGGCTTTTTTTAACACCTCCATGGTCGGGACACCATTGGCGTCCAGGCCTCTCAACGCGTAATATTCTTTAATCATGAGGTCCATATCAGGTACAGATCCGGCAGACATGCTCGCCTCCAGAGGGATCAGACTGTTCGGCGGCAGCCTGTCATCGGCACCTGTTGCCCCCATGAGATTTGTCATCCCCCGCATCAGAAGCCAGATTCTCTCACCGGCGTCCAGCAGATCCTGTGCGCTGAATTCCCGGCCGGTCACCGAGTGGATCATGTCCGCGACATCCTGGACATCCATGCAGGCATAGGCAAAGACGCAGAGACAGATCGAGCTTGCCGGAACACCCATGTTCTGGGACAGAAGGACCATCTCCGCCTTGCCCTGGCTTTCTGTTCCTATATAATCGTCTTTAAAGCCGGCCTCTTCAAAAGAACTCATCCCCTGTTCAATATAAAGGGACATGTGCTGAAGGTGGCAGGCGCCCCGATACCCGACTGCATACTCAAGGCCCATTCCGTGAAATCCCCTGGGATCATGGGCAGGCAGCTCCAGGCCCTTTACCGCGACCACCAGATCTTCAGCCCCATTCCCTATCTTTTTTGCCGCCCGGGTCGACCCTTCAGCCAGAATATCGCCGATGCCCTGCCGGGTGGCAATTTTTTCCAGCATTTTCAAGGCCGCATCAATGTCACCCCATTTGAGTTCAATGCCGTCGGTATCTGCAGCGGTAAGGATGCCTTTTTCGTAGCACTCCATGGCAAAGGCAATGGTGGCCCCGCAGGTGATGGTGTCGAGGCCATAGAGGTTGCACAACTCATTGGCCTTGATAATGCCTTCCAGATTGTCATTTTCAATGTAACTGCCGAAGGTGCAGCAGGTCTCGTATTCAGGGCCGGGGCCTTCGGCTGTCTGGTACGGGCCGCTGTCAACCTTGACAACTCTTTTACAGGCAATGGGGCAGGCATAGCAGGCGTGCACCTTGGTCAAATAATCTGCCGTCATGGCCGGTCCGCCGATTTGGCCAGACCCCTCAAACTCCGCGCCGGTCCAGTTTCGAATAGGGACATCCCCGGTCATCATACCCAGATCCATGGCTGCGGCAGTGCCCATGCTCTGGAGAGACTGGGCCACCATGGAGCTTTTGCACTTTTCCATGACACTGGACCGGACGGCCTCATATTTCTCTTCAAGAGCCGGCAGCACCTTTCCCGTGCCCCGGACAACAATTGCCTTAAGCTGCTTGGACCCCATGACGGCGCCCATACCGGTTCTGCCGATATAGTGGGCCTTGTCGTTTGCTATGGAAGCATAAAGGACCTGATTTTCACCTGCCTGACCGATTGCCAGAATTTTTGGTTTTCGGGTGCCGCTGTGACGCTCTTTCAATATGTCCGTCACGTCATAGATGTCCTTGCCCCAGAGGTCCGATGCATCCTGGATGTCCACCGACTCGTCGTCAACCACAAGATATACCGGCTTTTCCGATGCGCCTTCCAAAAGGATACCATCATAGCCGGCAAACTTGAGCTCAGGCCCGAAGTTTCCGCCGCATGTCCCGATTCCCCAGAAGCCGGTCAGGGGTGAACGGGCACATATGGCAAAACGGGAGGTCCCCGGCAGTCGTGTCCCCACCAGGGGTCCGGTCATTACAATCAACGGGTTTTCCGGGGAAAGCGGATCTGTCCCGGGTGAAAAACGCTCCAGGAAGAGTTGTGCAGCCAGACCGCCGCCACCCAGAAATTTCATTAACATCTTGTCCTCCAGGGGAGATGTCCGGATATTTTTGTCGGAAAGATTAACTTCGAGCAGTCTTTTGGCATAACCTGCTTGACAATCCATACGCTGCCTCCTTTTTATTTTGTTTATGCAGATATATAATCAAGCATCTTTGTATGTCAATATCAAAGAAGGATTCACAACCCTTTAATGGTCCTTCAATGCGGTGCATGCTGTTCGTCGCCCGGAATGAAGGCTAAATGGGTCATTATCATTTACTGTCATCGATTTTTTAGATATAGATATGGGATCTTAATCATAAATTTAGGAAATGATTTTAAATCAGCAATCTAGGGAGACTGTAAAATGAAAAATCAAAAGTATAAGAAAAAATTGGAAACAGTTCAAAAACAAGACCCATCATCATATCCATTCGATTTCAGTTGCGAAAGGCGGTACGGCAGACTCCAGCCCAATGAAGTAAAAAAGATTCTGGTTATTCAGGGAAGCCCGAGAAAAGAGGGTGTCAGCAAGACAGATGTATTTACCAAGGCCTTTGCCGAAGGCTGCATTCAGGCCGGCGCTGAAGTCGACACGGTTTATCTTCGGGAAAAAAAGATCAATCAGTGTGTCGGATGTTTTACGTGCTGGACAAAAACACCCGGTCAATGTGTATTTAAGGATGATGTGGCCGGGATTATGCAACAGGAAAATGATGCGGATCTCGTCATTCTGGCGTCACCATTATATCATTATGGTATTATTGCATTACTCAAGAAATACATCGAGAGAACAATGCCTTCGGTCCTGCCATATCTCATAGAGAGAGAGGACGAGGAAACCACGCATCCCATCAGAGAAGGGTATAAGGAAGTCCAGAATGTGGTTATTATCAGTGTGTGCGGATTTCCGGAAGTATCCCATTTCGGGGCCTTTTCCGCCAATTTTCACTATCTCTCAAATGCCGGCCCGCGATTCAACATCATCGCAGAGGTCTACCGGCCCCTGTCCGAGGTGTTGACCAACCCGTTTCTTCAGGAAGAAAACGATCGGGTGCTGAATGGTGCCCGGCGTGCCGGGGAGGAGTTGATCACAAAGGGACTCATTGATCCGGTGCTTTTAAAAGAAATTGCCGATGTGAGGCTGGATAAAAAAATTACCTATGAAATGGCAAACAAGTCATGGGATATCTGCATAGAGGAGGGCATCACCATGCCTGAGTTGCAGAAACGGCTGTTAAAATAATATCACGGGGTGCAGGGGCGGGTTCCAAACCCGCCCTATGCCTGGTATTTGATCATCTTGTCAAAGCCGAAAATAGAAAAACAAATGCTGCAGTATTTTTTCTTTCCCGATAACGCTTGACATAACGTACGTAATAGCGTACATATTGAGATGAATAGACTTTGTATATTAGGGACTGAGAGCTACTTCTAGATACCCGAATTTCAACACATCGAAATTTGAGATAAGAGGAGTAAAT
>JAUXCK010000135.1 GCA_030618925.1 Desulfobacteraceae bacterium | reverse complement strand
GAAATGCAGCACAACGCAGAAGTTGGACTTTTTACGAGACCGTCAAAGATGATGAATGGAGCAGACAAATGGCTTTTGAAACAAAAGAACAAGTACTTGAAAAAATTCTGGAACAGGAAAAACCACTCTGCCCCCACTGCGGGGAGGAGATGAAACTCTGGGAGGTTCCCATGATCGCCATGGGCGACGGCCTTGGCTGGGGAACGCCGTATCTTTTTCTTTGTTTTAATGACGCGTGTTCTCTGTATCGTGAGGGATGGGATCACATTATGGACACGTATGCCCACAATGCCTCCTACCGGTGCATGTGCTACCCGGGCACCGAGCAGTTTGAATGCATTCCCGTTTTCAGTACCGAGGGCGGCAAAGGTCAAATACTTGATGATGAGGTGCTTGTTGCCGAGGAAGCTCTGAAAGAGTCAATAAAGAGGGGATTTTCCATTCTTGCCGACTGTTACACATCGAAAAACTGGGTTGAGGTGCTGAAACTGCTTCTGGACCCAACAGAGCCGGCCCGGGTACGATTAAAAGCAGCTGAAATGGTGGGTGATATTGGAGAGATAGAGGTTGTTGAGCCGCTCAGGAGCCATAAATTCGGCAATAATCTTGTTGTCGAAGCGGTTGAAACCGCTGTTCAAAAAATACATGGCAGGTATTTTACCCGGGAATGCCCTTTTTGTGCGGAAATCATCAAGCAGAGAGCAAAAATCTGCAAGCACTGCGGCAAGGATGTGGCGGGTGTGTAATGCGGGTTCCGGCATTTATTTCAGCGTTTCAATAAGCGAGTGACCCGTCATCAGGTCCGGCTTTGGGATTCCCATAATGTCAAGAACTGTGGGCGCAATATCTGCAAGAATACCGGATTTTAGAGCGACCCCTTTGCATGCCTTGTCTATCAGTATCAAGGGCACCTGATTCGTGGTGTGGGCGGTATGGGGATTCCCGTCGGCATCCATCATTTTTTCAGCATTGCCATGATCGGCTGTCAGCAGGATTGCACCTTTTTTTGTCTGAATGGCCGTCACAATCTGTTCAACGCTCGCATCAACGGCTTCACACGCCTTAACTGCGGCACCCATCATTCCTGTATGTCCCACCATGTCCATGTTGGCCAAATTAAGCACAATCAGGTCGTATTTATCTGAGTGAATCCTTTTAACCGCTTTTTTCGCCACTTCAAACGCACTCATTTCAGGTTTCTGGTCATAGGTGTCCACCTCACGGGGAGAGGGAACCAGACAGCGGTCTTCCAGGGGAAACGGTTTTTCTTCACCCCCGTTAAAAAAATAAGTCACATGCGCATATTTTTCGGTTTCAGCGATTCGAAGCTGAGTCAGGCCCTGGTCACTGACAACCTGACCCAGAATTTTTTTCAGCTTGATCGGGGGAAAGGCCAGTGGCAGGGTTAATTTTTCATCATAGACCGTCATACAGACATAAGAAAGAGAATCCGGCCGCAGATCCCTGACAAATGCATCAAAGGCCGGGTCTGTAAATGCGCGGGTGATTTGCCGGGCCCGGTCTGCCCGGAAATTGAAAAAGATGATGCCATCCCTGTCCTTTACCATTCCTTTGGGGGTATCATCGGTACCGGTCAGTATTGTGGGGGAAACAAATTCGTCAGTTTCACCCCGTGCATAAGCGTTTTTTACTGCTTCAACCGGGTCGGTTTCCCGCACGCCATTCCCGGTTGTATATAATTGATACGCCTTTTCCGTTCTATCCCAGCGGGTGTCCCGGTCCATGGCATAATACCGTCCACAGAGTGTGGCAATGACGCCTGTTTTTTGAGTGTCGAGGGTATCCTGCAGCCGGCGGATATACCCGGCACCACTTTCAGGCGGTGTGTCACGACCATCTAAAATTGCATGGATATAGACCCGGTCAAGCCCGGTTTGAGCAGCCATATCAATCAATGCTTCCAGATGGGTCAACTGGCTGTGGACCCCACCGTCAGACACCAGCCCCATCAAATGCAGGGCGGACCGGTTTTCTTTTACTTTCAGCATGATGTCATTTAAGGCGTTGTTTTCAAAGAAGGAACGATCATTGATGGCTTGATCAATTCTCAGCAGGGCCTGATAAACGATGCGGCCGGCACCGATATTCAGATGACCGACTTCGGAATTTCCCATAATGCCTTCAGGAAGGCCGACTGATTTTCCCGAACAGGAAAGCGCTGTATGCGGGCAGGTGTCAAACAGTGAATCAAGAAAAGGGGTTTTGGCCAGGGCGACGGCATTATCTTTTTTTGAAGGATTGATTCCCCATCCATCCAGAATCATCAGCAAGCAAGGTGTTTTATTCTTCATCATCAATTCCATTGCCGGTTTTTGTATAATGGTTGACGTTGATCTTCCTGGCATCTATCCAGAGGCTTTCCAGATCATAAAACTGACGGACAGGATCATAGAAAACATGGATGATGATATGGCCGTAGTCAAGCAGAACCCAGTGTCCTTCTTTCAGCCCTTCCACACTCAGGGGGAAGATCCCCTTCTTTTTCAGCGTGGATACAATGGTCTGGCCAATTGCCGTGACCTGCCGGCTGGATCGCCCGCTGCAGATAATAAACCCGTCTGCAATGGATGTCAGGGTGTGGACGTCAAGAACCACGAGCTGTTCTGCTTTTTTTACGAGAGTGGCCCTGATATATGAATCAAAAGAGAGTTCAAGATCGGACATTATCAATATAGCCTTTTTTGTTTAATATAATTTTCCACAATTTCCGGTACCATGCATTGGATTGAAATCTTTTTTTTCAAGGCATCACGGATATGGGTGGATGAGATGTCAATGGGCGTGACATCAAAACAGTGGATCGGACAATAGGTCTGGTGACCAAAATGGTGATTCAGTTCGTTAAAGGTGTACCCGTCTGAAATATGGCGGCAGATAAATTTCTCAAGGCGTTTGCGCACAAGGCTGATGCTGCCGCCGCCTTCACCCGGACGTGACAGGACAATAAACGGCACCAGTTTGAAAAGCGTTTCAAACGACATCCAGGTGTCAATTTCAAGGAATGCATCAAGGCCCAGGATCCAGTAAAGGCGGGTTTGTTCAGGAAACAGGGATTTAAAATAACGAATGGTGTCAATGGTGTATGAGGGCCCGGAGCGTTTGAGCTCGACATCAGAAACACTAAAACCGGCTTCTCCGGAAAAGGCAAGCCGGGTCATTTCAAGCCGGTCCACAGCATTTGCCATATTTCCAGGTTCTTTGTGGGGTGGGAGCGCTGATGGAATAATATATATCCTGTCCAGGTTAAACCCTTCCTTAATTTCACGGGCGACCTTAATGTGGCCCAGGTGGACCGGATTATACGTACCGCCGAACAGACCAATTTGCATTTAAACAACCAGACCCGGCAAAACCGGAGCAAACAGATTGACTATTTTCACTCCCTTACCTGCCCATTCCCCTGAACGATAAATTTGGTGGTGGTCAGTTCCTTCACACCCATGGGGCCGAACGCATGAAGTTTGGAGGTGCTGATGCCGATTTCAGCGCCGAGTCCGAGTTGGCCGCCGTCGCTGAAGCGGGTTGATGCGTTGACCAGCACCACCGATGACCCCACTTCTTTTAAAAACCGGTTTGCCCGGCTGTCGTTTCGGGTGACGATGGCCTCTGTGTGATCTGAACCATATGTGGCGATATGCGCGATGGCCTGGTCCATGTGTTGAACAACCCTGACAGCAAGCACAAGGTCCAGGTATTCCGCAGGCCAGTCCTCTTCACCGGCAGGTTCGATCGAGGGGAGGATGCGGCAGGTTTCAGGGCATCCTTTTAGCCTCACACCGGCCGCTTCGAATCGTTTTGCCATGATGGGCAGAAACGCCTCAGCCGACGCCTGATGAACCAAAAGGGTCTCCATGGCATTACAGACGCCCGGACGCTGCACTTTTGAATTAAAGCAGATCGCTTCAGCCGCCTTAAGGTCTGCGTCTTCATCCACATATACATGGCAGACACCTTTATAATGTTTTAAAACAGGTATCCTTGAATTGTCCACAACAAAACGAATCAGTCCTTCACCGCCCCGGGGAATGATCAGATCGATTGATTCCTCCTGTTTGAGCAAATGTTTGACCGCCTCCCTGTCCCTGACAGGAACAACCTGCACTGCCCCGGCAGGGAGATCGTTTTCAATAAGCGCCTGGCCAATGCCGACCGCAAGGGCTTGATTTGAATACATTGCTTCAGATCCGCCCCGGAGGATGACAGCGTTTCCGGCTTTCAGGCAGAGACCGGCAGCATCAATTGTCACATTTGGCCGTGATTCGTAGATAATGCCGATAACGCCGAGGGGGATGCGCATCCGGGACACCTGCAGCCCGTTGGGTCTCAGTTTGGTGTCACTGAGGGTGCCCACAGGATCCTGCAGTTGTGCGACCTCCCTTAAGCCATTCGCCATGGATTGGAGGGTGTCATCAAAAATTGTCAGGCGGTCAATCATGGCGTCTGAAAGCCCTTTTTCCCTGCCGAACGCAAGATCCTTCTGATTTTCAGCCTTGATGTCCACAGCATTTTTTTCAATGTTATCCGCAATCGATAGAAGTGTATTGTTTTTTTGACTTGATGAACAGGCGGCCATTTTTCTTGATGCGGTCCTGGCGGATTTGGCTATTGTGATCATTTTAGATTCAATAGACATTTTATTCTCCCTTGCATTTCAAAAACGATAATTCGGCAATATTCTACTCTTCAGATTCTCCGGTTATCGCCAGATTGTCCCTGTGAATCACCTCATCATATGGTTTATATCCAAGACATTTTTCAATCTGGTTTGATTTTAAGCCCTTTATTTTTCGGATATCCGGTGCGCTGTAGTTCACCAGACCGATACCGAGCTTTGTATTGCGGTGGTCAAAAAATTCAACACAGGCGCCGACGCCGAAGTCTCCCTGGATATCTGTAATGCCGATGGGCAGCAGGCTTTTCCCCCGGTTCAGGATGGCGTCGGCAGCGCCCTCATCAATTTTCATGCTGCCTTGGGGGATGCGGGTAAAGGCGATCCAGCATTTCCGGTTGGGCAGTTTTTGTTTTCCCGGAACAAAATAGCTTCCAAGGGGCTTGCCTGAAAAAAGCGATCGGATCACATTTTTTTCTTCACCTTTGGCGATGATCATGGGAATCCCGGCAGACGTGACTTTTTTGGCCGCCTTTATTTTGCTGAGCATTCCACCGGTGCCGAGTGGGCCCGGGATATCGCTGGCATATTTTTCAATACGCCTGTTGATGGTCGATATCACCGGAATAAGCTCTGCATCCGGGTTTGTCCGCGGGTCTTTCGTATAAAGCCCGTCAATATCCGTCAGGTTGATCAGGATGTCTGCATCCATTAAGAGAGTGATCATGGCAGACAGGTTGTCGTTATCCCCGAATTTGATTTCTTCAATCACAACCGTATCGTTTTCATTGATGATGGGGATGACTTTCCAGGAAAGCAGTGTTTGAATCGTGTTTCGGGCGTTTAAATAGCGCCTGCGATTGCTGAGATCATCCCGGGTGAGAAGAATCTGGGCAACCTTTTTGTGATATCTTTCAAATGCCTTTTCATACGCCAGAATCAGGCTTGCCTGGCCCACAGCCGCCACAGCCTGGCGCCCCGGGATATCATGGGGTCTGCATGAAAAGCCCACTTTGTGAACACCCGACGCCATGGCACCGGATGAAACAAGTATGACTTCTATCCCTTTGTCCAGGAGTTTGCTGATTTGCCTGCTGACAGATCGAATGGCCTTGATGTTCAGATGCTGATCAGCCGTCAGCACACCGCTTCCGACCTTGACAACAATCCGTTTTGCACGGTTGAAAATATTTTGTCTGTCCTCATCCATTGATATCGTCTAATCGCTTGGTGAGCTGCTGCTTCAGGGCATTCGTATTTTTATGTGTGATGGCCGAAATCTGCATCACCTGGTTTCCGGGCAAGGCGGATTGAAACGCATGGGCCGCCTTTTCAGTCCCCGGCATATCAAGTTTGTTTAATACGATAAGTTGAGGCTTTTCCGCAAGCTTTTCACTGAAAAGGGTCAGTTCTTTGTTTATGACGGTGTATGAATGTAAGGGGTTTTCCGGGTCTATGGTCGATGCATCGATGAGATGAACCAGCAGGCTGGTTCGTTCAATATGCCGCAGAAACTGGATGCCGAGCCCGATCCCGCTGTGAGCGCCCTGGATCAGTCCTGGAATGTCTGCCACGGTAAAGGGTTCTCCCGAATCGGGCTGGACCACACCCAGGTTCGGTGTAAGGGTTGTAAATGGGTAGTCTCCGATTTTTGGGCGGGCAGAAGACAGGACACTGATAAGGGTGGATTTGCCGGCGTTTGGGAATCCGATAATCCCCACATCGGCAAGAAGTTTGAGCTCCAGTTTCAGGTGAAGGGTCCGGCCGGGTTCGCCGGGCTGGGCAAACCGGGGTGACCGGTTGGTTGACGAGGTAAATCGTTTGTTGCCCTGGCCGCCTCTGCCGCCGCCGGCGATGACAAAAGTGTCCTCTGGTGTCACGAAATCACGGAGTATCTCTCCGGTTTCCATGTCGCTGACAATGGTTCCGAGGGGGATTTCGATGATCAGGGGTTTGCCGCTTTTTCCGGCTTTTTGTTTTCCCTGACCATACCCGCCTTTCTGGGCTTTGAATAGTTTTTGATACCTGAATCGGTACAGCGTGCGTTTGCGAGAAGATGCTTTGAAAATAACGTCTCCGCCACACCCTCCATCGCCCCCATCCGGTCCGCCGCGAGGAATGAATTTCTCTCGCCTGAAGCTGACGCAACCCCTGCCGCCATCACCGGACTGAACGGAAATCATGGCTTCGTCAATGAATTTCACGCTTCATAAACGCTCACTCTTTTTCGGGAACGGCCTTCCCTCTCATAGGTGACGACGCCGTCAATTTTAGCGAACAGAGTGTAATCATTTCCCATGCCAACGTTAGTGCCTGGATGGATTTTGGTTCCGACCTGCCGGACCAGAATATTGCCGGCTTTAACGTGCTGGCCGCCATATCGTTTGACACCGCGCCGCTGACCATTGCTGTCGCGGCCGTTTCGGGTACTCCCGCCTGCTTTTTTGTGTGCCATTTCAACCTCTTCTATTTTAAGCCATGGACTTTATCGTTTCGTAAAAAGTTCAAGTCCAAGGCGCGCAAATCCTGATGCGTGCGGCGTATGTATCATGACGTCGAATGACTCAGGATGCAGCGCAACGCAGAAATTGGATTTTTCAGGAAGCCATCAGGCTTCGATACGATCAATTTTAATGGCTGTAAAATATTGACGAT
>JAUXCK010000123.1 GCA_030618925.1 Desulfobacteraceae bacterium | reverse complement strand
GCCAAGGAGTTGTTACCAGCAGTTGTCTTCCTAAGACCGCTTGGCCTCCGACTTGCTCCGGGTTCTCAGAACTGCAGGTGTCAATCTTTTCATGATCTCTTTCAAAGCATATCCCTTTGATATCATCAGGAAGCCTGTCAAAAAACGCTTCTTTCGTCACCACGATCCCGGTACCGCTGTCCCTGAGCATAAATTCTATCCGGCCTTCCGGAAAATCCGGATCTATGGGCATATAAGCGCCACCGGCCTTCATAATCCCGAGAATCGCCACAATGCTTTCTATCGGTGATCCGGCCATCATCCCCACAACCGTCCCCGACGTCACTCCGAAAGACTTCAAAAAATTGCCAAGCCTGTTTGACCTGGCATTCAGTTGGTCAAAACTAAGCACTTCATCCTTGAAGGCCACCGCACCGCGAGGCCCGGATTCAAGAACCCTGGCCTCAAAAAGGTCGATCAAAGGTCTCTCCCTTGGATAATCAAGGAAAGTGGCATTAAACCCCTCGAGAACCTTTTGCCGTTCCTGATCACCAAGAATATCGTATGCGGAAACCGGATCAGCCGGTTTTTCAACAATTTCAGAAAGAAGATGGGAAAAAAGGCCGGCAAACCTGACCACGGTTTCTTCATCAAAAAGATCGGTATTATATTCAATCCGCATCTCAAGATGAGTCCCTGTGTCAAATGCAAATAGTGTCATGTCAAACTTCGCACTGCCCGGTTCACACCCTATGGGTCTTAAAGAAAAGTCTTCCACCGAGGGAAGATCTGTGATTTCGGAAATATCCTGCATGGACAGCATGATATTAAATACGGGCGTCCTGCTGGTATCCCGGGTGACGTTGAGCATTTCAATGACTTTGTCAAAAGGATAATCCTGATTGGCATAGGCCCCCAGGCAAGTCCTCTTAACGCGATCAAGAACCTCTGTGAAATCAGGGTCACCGCTCATGTCTGTTCTCAGGGCGATGGTATTGACAAAAAACCCTACGAGTCCTTCAAGATCAGAGTGATTCCTGCCCGCAATCGGCGAACCCACAATGATATCATCCTGATTGCACATTCTGTGCAGGAGAAGATCCAGACTTCCCAGAAGAAGCATAAAAAGCGTCACTTCCTGCTGCTTTGCAACGTTTCTGAGTGAATCTGTCAGCTGTTTGTCAATTTCGAACTGATAAATCGTGCCGTTTGTGGTCTGAATCAAAGGCCTTGGACGATCTGTTGGAAGATCAAGGACCGGCAGTTCCCCTTTCAGGTTATCCGCCCAGTAGTTTTTCTGATCGTTTAACAAATCCTGCTCAAGCAACCTGTCCTGCCATGCGGCAAAATCCCTGTATTGAATCCTGAGTTCAGGAAGTACGGGTTCCCTGTCTTCTACCATGGAAAAATAGCCGAGGACCAGCTCGTTGAAAAGAATATTCAGAGACCATCCATCTGAAACGATATGATGCATCGTAAATACCATGAGATGGTTTTTTTCGGATATCCTGAACAGCTTTGCCCTAAACAATGGCCCGGTCGAAAGGTTAAAAGGGTCCATCGCCTCCTTCTTTGCAATAACAGACAGTTCATGATCCTTGCTTGCGGAAGAATCTTCCACCTCAATGACCACTTTCAATGTTTCTGATATCGCCTGAACCGGTCCTTCATCCCCACCCTGAAAAGTTGTTCTCAAGGTTTCATGCCGGTCCACAACACGCTGCAGGGCTTTTTCCATGATATTAAAATTCAGATCACCCTCGATAACAAAAGCGATCGGCACATTGTATGCCGGAGAGTCGGGTATCATCTGATCCAAGAACCAAAGACGTTTCTGAGCATTGGACAAGGGGTAGGTGCTTTTTCGAGCAATGGGTTCCATGTCAGGAAACACCGTACTTTCTGAAGATGAAAAGGCTTCGCAGATACCGTTTACGGTGGGGTCATCATAAAATGCAAGAAGCTTGATTTCAATCCCGAGATCCTTTTTTATGCTGGAAATAACCTGAGTTGCCTTAAGTGAATGCCCGCCCAGATCAAAAAAATTATCGAAAATACCGATTTTATCAATACCCAGTATATCTTCCCAGATTTTTGCCACTGCCGTCTGAGTGTCGTTCAAAGGTTCAATATAGTCCGTGGCCATTTCCGGACGCTCCCCCGAAGGTTCTGGCAAAGCGGCTTTATCCACCTTTCCGTTTTGATTAAGCGGTAGTGAATCAAGTTGCATGAATAGGTTGGGAATCATGACATCCGGCAAAGCTTCCTTCAAAAAAGAACGAAGTTCATCTATGGATATTTCCTTCTCAGATACATAGTAGGCCACCAGGGTCTTGTTCCCGGGATCCTGGATTTTTACAATGACGACACTGTCCTTGATATCCGCATGCTCCCTCAACCTGGCCTCGATTTCGCCAAGCTCAATACGGTTCCCTCTGATCTTGACCTGATGATCAATTCGGCCCAGAAAATCAACACTTCCCTCCGCCAGCCATCTTCCCAGATCACCGGTTTTGTAAAGAATCTGTTCGTCCAGGCCAGGAAGGGAATTTTCGACAAATGCACTGGCAGTTTTCTCCGGGTCATTAAGATATCCTTTTGCAAGGCCATAGCCGCCCACGTATATCTCTCCGACAACACCGACCGGCACTGGTTTTAAATACTTATCTAAAATGTAGACTGTAGAATTTGCAAGGGGAAACCCGATGGGTATGCTTGTCATATCATCCGGGATGTCGCGGATGATATAATACGTGGAATAGGTTGTGTTTTCGGTTGGACCGTAAACGTGGGTCAGGGCACCTGGTTTTGTGCAGGCCATCGCCTTTCGCATATGGGCCATGGAATGGTTCTCCCCCCCGGTTAAAAGGCTCTTCAGATTCCCAATCGCATCCGGTCTCGCATCCACGAGCTGATTGAACATAACCGTCGTGATGAACAGAATGGTAATATCTTTATCAAGCAGAAGACTGCCAAGAGAATCCATGGTCAAAACATCGCTGCTTGAAGCAAGCACCAGTGTGCCACCGGTCAATAACGGACCCCAGAACTCCATGGTCGCAGCATCAAATGCAAAGGTGGCAGCCTGCAGGAACCTGTCGTCTGAAGTAATTTCTGCATAGTTGGTATTTAAAACCAGCCTTGTAATCCCAATATGAGGGACCATGACCCCTTTGGGTTTGCCTGTTGAACCGGATGTATAGATCACATAAGCGATATCATCCGGCTCATTGATATTCGCAAGATCTGCTCCGTCTATATTGCTGCTTTGTTTCCAGAATTCCTCAAGGCATAATACATTTCCCCCATAGTCGGACAATTTGGGCGATAATGCTTCGTGCACAATTGCCACCGGTGCCTGAATGTCATCAAGCATATACTTAATCCGGGCAAAAGGATATTCAGATTCTATGGGAACATAGGCACCCCCCGCTTTAAGGATTCCAAGCACACCGATAAGCATGTCAAATGAACGTTCCACCATAATCGCAACATACGTCCCTCTTTTTACGCCATGCTCCCTTAGATACCATGCAATTTGATTGGCCTTCTCGTTCAACTCAAAATAGGTCATGGATTGGTCATTGAATTCAAGCGCATTCTTATCTGGAAACAGTTTGACCTGCTCTTCAAAAAGCACATGTGTGGATTTACTTTTCGGGAAATCAACCCGGGTATCGTTAAAGTCAGAGATAACCTGCGTTCTCTCTTTTTCATCTATAATGTCAATATCAGATATATGCCGATCGCGAATGGCATCAATCGCGCTGACGATATTTATAAAATAACGCATCATCCTGTCGATGGTCTTTTCCTGAAACAGGTCAGCATTGTATTCAAACTGCAGGGTGATACCGATACCCTCCCTGCCCTCTGATAAGGTCACAAATATATCAAATTTGGACATGGGATCATCGCCTGTCATATCCCTTACCCGAACATCTCCAAGATCCATGTCGTCAACAAATGAATCCACATAAATATCTCTGTATTCAAAGACAACATCAAAAATCGGAAAACGGCTCATATCCCTTTCCGGATTAATGGTTTCCACAAGCTTGTCAAAAGGATAATCCTGATTTTCATATGCGCCCAGGGAAGTCTGTTTAACAGCTTCGAGGAAATCAGAAAATATGGGATTGCCGGCAAGGGATGAACGCAAGGGAAGCATGTTCACGAAAAATCCGATGAGCGGCTCCAGGGTCGTATTGTTCCGGTTGGCGATGGGAGATCCCACAATAATATCTTCCTGACCTGTCAACTTACGAAGCAGAACCTTGAAGATCGCCAGCGTGAGCATAAAGGGCGTAACACCTCTTTCTCTCGCAAACTTTTTCAATTTCTGAACGGAGTCACTGCCGATGGACATTCTCCGGGTCGACCCGTTTTGGGTTTGCACCGCCGGTCTTGGCCGGTCAATGGGCAATTCTATCGCAGGAAGGTCACCATGAAGAGTTTTTTTCCAGTAGTTCTCCTGTTCTATCATCACGTCACTCTGGATGATTTTTTTCTGCCAGGCGGCGAAATCTTTATATTGAATAGGCAGCTCAGGCAATTGTGAAGGTTTTTCGGAAATCAGGGCAAGGTAATTGGCCAGGGCTTCCTGAACCAGAATACCCATGGACCAGCCATCTGAAATAATATGATGCATAATAATAATAAATGCATGTTTTTCGTTTGAAAGCTTCACTATCTTCACTCTGAACAGAGGGCCTTTTTTCAGATTAAATGGCCTGAATTTTTCCGCCTCAATGATTTTCTCCAGCTTTCCTTCCTGATTTATCTCACCGGAAATGTCAATTAAGGGAATATCCGGTCTCATGGTCGCTGCAATGATCTGCACAGGCTGGTCACCTCTTGTATCAAAAGTGGTTCTCAAGCTCTCATGCCTGTCAACAATCGCCTGCAGGGCATCTTTAAGCAGGTCATACTCAAATGCCATCTTCTCGATAAGCACAACACCGGGTATATTATAAAAAGGGCTGTCAGGAATCATCTTGTCCAGGAACCAGAGTCGCATTTGAGCATGTGACACCTGGTAATGGTCCTTTGGTGGGAGCGGCTCGATCGGTGGCAGATTTGATACTGCCCCTGATTTAATGATGGTTTCAATGGCAATGGAAAGTGATTTTATCGTTTGATACTCAAAAAGGGCCTTTAGCGGAATTTCAATATCAAATTCTTCTCGTAATCTAGAAGCAACCTTGGTTGCTTTAAGCGAATTGCCGCCCAGGTCAAAAAAATTGTCGGATCTGTTGATTTGATCATTTCCAGTGACCTCACTCCAGATGTCTATCAGCACGCCTTCTGTTTCAGTGAGCTCGGCACTTCCCGCTTCACCGGCGTCAATGTCAAAATTAGCGGCATCCCCTGCTGTAATCACATCTGTAAACTCACCATTTTCAAAATCTTCTCTGAGCTTATATCGCTTTAATTTTGCCGTAGGCGTCCGGGGCAGCTCACCAGACGCTACAAGACAATCAAATTTTATCCCGAGATCGGCAATTAAAGAATTGTTTATTCGGGAAAGCATATATAAAAGCGCTTCTTTTGATTCAGACGTATTGATAAAAAAGATTACTTTTTCTGAATCTGAATCATAATCTTTTAACCCTGTAACGGCAAAGTCTCTGTATGCCATACCAGGCACTTTTCTCACATGGTCTTCGATATCATGGGCATAAATATTTTGACTATTGACGAAAATGACGTCCTTGAGTCTTCCGGTTATCACAAGCCTGCCGTTAATCACAAAACCCATGTCACCGGTTCTCAGCCAGCCGTCACAAAACAGGTTCTCATTTGCTTCTGGATTATTATAATACCCCTTGGTCACGGTCGGGCCTTTTACCTGAATATGACCGACCCTATTTTCACGAAGAAGCGCATCATCATCATCCACGATCCGAATATTCATACTCTGAATGGGTGCACCCACTTCAGCAAGTTCGATACTGCCTTCATCTGAGTCAGAAGGAATGATAATTTTTTCCCTGAGAAAGGCTTCCTTCTCAACTCTGTGATAACGGGGTTCCTCACTGAGGTGCGGAAAAGTGATATCCGCAGTCGTCTCTGACATGCCGTAGCCAAAGCACATGGCTTCAGGTCTAAACCCGAACCTTTTGAATTTTTGTATAAAATCCCTGGCTATCGTCGTCGAGATCGGTTCAGACCCGTTTCCCAGCATTTTAATACATGACAGATCAATCCCTTCCAGCGCTTTTTCAGACACCTGGGTGGTCAGCCACTGAACCGCAAAATTAGGACATGGCAGATATGAAATCCTGTAGCGGGCGACCAGTTCTAAAAAAAAAGCCGGATTCTCAATAAACGTTTTTGTCGACAGCGATATCTGGTCCAACCCATTGACTGTCGGCCCTACATGAAACCCTATCAATCCCAACACATGTGAATAGGGCATCCAGTTGGCCAGGACAATATCGTTCCAGGTCATATCCAGATTAACAGATATCCTGTTTCCGGATATGATGAGCAAGGTATCCAGCAGGTACTTGCCAAATTTCACTTTGGTTAAAAACTTCCCGATTGAAGACTTCGACAAATTGGAAACAGCCCTGGCAAAAGGTCCTGGTCCTCTATTCTTGAACAGTATTCTTCTCATGGAATGAAAGCCAAAACCAAGCAGGAAGGTTCTATAATCGCCTGCAGGAACATCGCTGAACGCCATAGAGCCTGCTTCTAACATAGACGTCACATTTCTATGACTCAGCATGACCCCTTTGGGATCTCCTGTGGATCCGGATGAGAACAATAAAATTGCAGTTTCATGCACATTTGGCCTGTGAGTCCGTTTGTCAGGAGAAAAACGCATCAGTTCGGAAAAATCGTAGGCCTGCCCTTCCCCAAGGCCTGCATAAGTGTCTAAGGCTTGATCTGTTACAATACTGAAATTGCCAAGAATTGAACATACCTTTTTGATCCTGTCCAACCCTTCACTGACGGAAAACTCTCCTGGAACAGGAAGGGGAACGACAATAAATCCTCCCAGGATCGCCCCCCAGAATACAGATAGAAAGGAGGGCTGATCACAACATTGAATAATGACCCGATCACCGGGTTCCAGCCCTTTATCCCGGAGGCCGGCCAGCACACGCTTTGCACTTTCAAAAAGATCGGCATTCGTCTGTTTTTTCTCATTTCCCTTCTCATCAACATGCAGTATCCCCTTTTCAGGGACTAAAAGGCTGGCCACCTTGATCACTTTAATCAGATTTCTCACGGCCATGGTCGCTGCTATCTGTATTTTTCCACCCATGGAACCCTCTAGTTCTGCATACGGGAGCGCTTCGGTAAATTTCTTTAATTCCTTTCTGAGTGTGTCTTCAGACAAACCATTTTGTTTTTCTCTTCTGCTGTTTGTGCGGTTGTCTAATCGATTTTTACCTGGAAACATGCCTCCCCCTCTCATAACGCCATCTGGATTGTAAAAAGGGACTAAAATGGGTAATATTAGAGATGATAATTTTTAACCCGGGACTTAATTTTTACAAATAAACATTGTTTATAGCATTAACAATTGATTTTCATTTCTACAAGCTTTTT
>JAUXCK010000314.1 GCA_030618925.1 Desulfobacteraceae bacterium | reverse complement strand
CCTAAGACCGCTTGGCCTCCGACTTTTTCGATCCGACCCACTTCAAAGTCCCTGTATAATAAAGGGGTGGTGAAATTCAGCCTTCCCATCTCTTTTGTCTTCAGAACAATATGAAGGCCAGGCGTATCAGGCGCACCAATCGGTGGTTCCGCAAGGCCGGTAAAGTGTTTTTGTGGCTTTCCCTTGCCCTGTTGGACGTCAATATAAGACCCTGAAAGAAGTGTGTCGAGTTCAGATAGCCCGTCAATACCAAAATTTGGCCGGGTTATCCAGAAATGGCTTCCTTCCCTTGCCAGGTCGGCAGCCGCCTCGTTGATCAGTGCCGATACAATGACACCATCCATTTTTTGGGTCAGCTCAACGGCTTCTACCTTCCCGACCACCAATCCCTGATATTTGATTAATGTCCGTCCCGCCTCAAGGCCTTTGCCTCTTTTAAAGGTAATGGTGATCGGGATGCCACCCGCCATTGCGCTTTCATAATCTTCGTACAGTTTAAATCTTGTCCCGTTTTTGGCAGGTTTCCCCCTGGCGCCGTCCCCCGGGGTTTCAAATGACACACCACCGTCCAGAAGTGCCATCAACGATTCGGTTTTTATCTTGATTCCGGAGAGGCCGGCATTTACGCTGATCCCGCTGGCGTTCCAGAACCGGGTGTTTCTTTTTACGAGAAATGCATATTTTTCATAAATATACAGGTGGATTAGAACGGTCGCTCTATCCTCCGACAGTTCGTGCCCATGAATGTCGCCAACCTGGATTTTTCGATAATAAATCGGTGCCCCTTCTGAAAGTGACCCAAGTTCTCTGGCTGAAAGCAGAATATGCAGGCCTGGTGCGGTAGGGTCCCCGAGGGGAGGCCTTTCCAGACCGTCAAAAATCAGGCTTAGCTTTCCCTGCCCGGGGCGGACCTCTATATATTGTCCGGAAATGAGGGTGTCGATTCCTGATATCCCCTTGGAACCGAATCTTGGACGGACGACCCAGAAGAGGCTCCCCTTGACAGCAAGCTGCGCAGCCGCCTCCTTAATCAGGACAGACACGATGACGCCCTTCAGTGATTCATCGATGTCAATGGCGGTAATCTTCCCGACTGTCAGCCCTCTGTGCTTCACCAGCGTTCGTCCAGGAACAAGCCCTTCTCCGGTAATAAACCTGATTTTTATCGGGATTCCCCCTGCCATGGCGTTTTCTTTGTTGTCGTATAACCTGAAGATGTCTCCATTTTGAGCTGTTTCTTTTTCTTTTTGGCCTTCCGGTGTTTCAAAAGATATTCCGCCGCTCAAAATAGAGGTCAGCGATCCGGTTCTCAACTTAATGCCGGTCAGCCCGGCTGTCAGAGAGATCCCGCTGGCATTCCAGAATCTTGTATTTTTCCTCACAAGGGTCGCATATTTTAAGTAGATGTAAACATGTATCTGGACCTTTTTCCCGTCTTTGGATAATTTGTTTCCTTCCACCCGCCCCACTTCTATCTCGCGAAAAAGGACCGGCGCCCCTTCTGAAAGTGATCCAAGTTGAGCGGACTCCAGGGTTATGTGCAATCCGGGCGCATCAGGGTCTCCGAATGGGGGCTTGTCCATGCCGCCAAAATTAGTTTCATAACCCCCCTTTCCCGGTCTTACTTTAATATATGCACCCGTTATAAGGGTATCCAGGCCGGAGACACCTCTCAGTTCGAGACGAGGTCGGACTACCCAGAACTGAGACCCCTTTTTTGCAAAATCGCCGGCGGATTTCTCGAGCATTGCTTCAACGATAACGCTGTTTTTGTCATCGCTCAACTTTATGGAGTTTACGTGTCCGATCTCCACCCCGCCGTATTTGATTAATGTCTTATCGGCGACAATACCCTCCCCGGAGTCGAAGGTGATGGTGATAGGGATCCCCCGGGTCAGGAAACTCTGATAAATGAGCCAGCCGCCAATGGCAGCCGCGATCATGGGGATTAACCAGATTGTAAAAAACCGGCTTCGTTTTCTGATGTCCACATTGGGTATTTTATCATGGTGAAGATGTCGGGTATGTTCTTCATTCATAATAGTTTCTCTTTATCCTCAAAAGTGTTGCCAAAGGCAGAGGATCGCGCTTCTGCAAGGGGGGGTTATTGTCCCAGATTAATCGGGGGTCAAAACTCATGGCAGCAAACATGGTAAGGATAATGACCGCAGCAAAAAAAGTGAACCCTTTCTCCGGAATAACCTCACCAAATATGCCCAGTTTAACGAGAGCGGTCAGCATGGACACCAGGAACACATCGAGCATGGACCATCTGCCGATTTTTTCAATTGACCGGTACATTCGGGTCCGCTGCCTCGGTCGCCAGTTCCATTTGTACTGGACCGATACCAGCAGGAATGAAAGACCCAGAAGCTTTAACAGCGGAATAAAAACACTTGCTGTGAAGATGAGGGTGCCAATAATCCACAGGCCGCTGTCAAATATAGCAACCACACCGGATATGATCGTATCGGGTTCGCCCCTCCCAAAAGAAGAAAATGTCATGACCGGGTAAATATTGGCCGGAATATAGAGGATTATTCCGGCGATGACAAGGGCCCAGGTGCGGTGAATGCTGTTCGGTTTTCGAGAGCGCAATCTGGTACCGCAACGGGAGCACTTCCCCATGGAATTATTTGATCCAATATCTGCGCTGAAAAGCTTATCACAGGACGGACAGGTAATAAGAGACGCTTCGGCAGCTGTTAACACGTGGTTGCTCATGCATTGTCCTCTATCTTCTCCCAGATAATCCTGGGATCCAGTGTTGCTGAAGCACCAAAGGTGGCTAAAAACAGCCCCACAAATGCATACAGTCCCATGTTCCATTGAACGGTTGCAATATCACCCAGTTTGCTGATGGCAACAATAATGGAAAGCATATAGACTTCCAGCATGCCCCAGCAGTCTACGGTCAAATAAATGCGGAAGATGACAGCAAGACCAGGTGGTTTTTGTTTAAATACGGCAAGCGGGCATAAAATATAAAACAATAAAAGTAATTTGAGGAAAGGCACGAAAATACTGGTTAGAAAAACCAGAATTGCTATGGCTCTCAATCCATCCTGATATAGGGCAAAAACCCCTGCTATCAAGATGTTTGAGGTGTCTGTGCCAATAACTTTAAGGGATAGAATCGGATAATAGTTGGCCAACATGAACAATATCAGGCCGCTGATGACAAGGGCGAACGGCCTGTTGATACTATTGCCTTTTTCCTGATACAAGAGTGATCCGCAGCGGGAGCACTTGGCCATCTCTCCCTGTTTAAGGGTTTTTATTGAATGGAGCAGATCACAGTCTCTGCACGCAATCATAGCTGGCCCTTGAATGGAATGAGTGATGTCGCTCATGAAGGCAATTTTGCATTTTTCCCTGAAAAGTGTCAATAAATAAATTGATATTTCAGGAGAATACCCCCTTCAGTTGTGTGTGGGCTTTAAATTTATACCCCCCTGGATTGCCCGGGCTGAAATCTTCTCTGATCAGCCGATCAAGGTTGTTTTCAAAACCGTTTCAGACACCTCTACGGTTCCGGCGCTACTCATTTTTCCGACTGGATTTTTCTCATCATTCGGCGGGTCCTGAGAGGGGTCGATCTGGGGACTGAATATCCAGGTTAAGGCAGTTTTAGCAGCAGGGAAATAATTTTCCATCGTTTATTGATCCGCTCAGATGTTCCCAGGTGCCTGAAAATATACCATTCAAATTTGCCGATCAAAGAATATGACCCTTTTACATGTTTGAACACATCTGTTTTTTGAAATGATTTCCTGTAGGTGATCATATTCTCAGAACTCCATAGAAGGTCGATGTGTTTTGTAATGGGGTTGTCCCCTGAAAGCCGTATCATTTTTTTTGACAGCATATTAATCCAGAAATTTGCCATTGCCATTCCAAAATACAGACCAGAAGATCCAAAGGGGTCAATGAATCCGGCGCTATCACCGATAAGGACTACCCCCATTGCCGGCATAACGTTTTTTACCATTTTTGCGTTGCTGAGCCCGGTAATCTCTTCATGTTCAATCTGCGCACCTTTGAAATACCTGCTGAATCCCGGGTAGTCCTGTTTCAGATTTTCCCAGACCATCCAGATTGTTTTGCTGCTGGGGATTTTTAAGGTCTTGGTCTTATGGGCCTGTGCCATACGGAGCATCAGCCCCAGTTCCATATTTTT
>JAUXCK010000224.1 GCA_030618925.1 Desulfobacteraceae bacterium | reverse complement strand
CTTGGCCTCCGACTTACCTTAAGTTGCCTGTTTAAATCTCTTTCCATTTTCTCAAGGGACATCAGGGGAATCCCTTCATCAGCAAGATCACGCTTGTTGTATTGAATGACAAGCGGAATTTTGAAAATATTCATCCCGTATTCCTTGAGATTAGACTGAAGGTCTTTTAAGGATGTCATATTTTTTTCGCGTCTGACATCAAGCGAATCTGCGACAAATACAATGCCATCCACGCCCCTTAGCACCAATTTCCGGGTCGAGGTGTACTGAACCTGCCCGGGGACTGTGAACAGCTGGACACGAATGTCACACCCTTTTATCTTGCCTAAATCCATCGGCAAAAAATCAAAAAACAGTGTCCGATCGCCTTCGGTATTGATGGAAACCATTTCCCCTTCCACCTGTTTTTTAAATGTTCTAAAGATATATTCGAGGTTGGTTGTTTTGCCGCATCTACCCGGGCCATAAAAAACAATTTTGCTTTCAATTTCACGCTTTTTTAAATTGAAGACAGCCATAAATTATTCAGACTCCAACTTTCTCTATTTTAGATAAATATGATGCAGCATCCATACAATCCCCGTGAAGTGGAACCCCATATTGACGGGCAAGGCGGGCGACTTAATTTTACGTGCGAAAAACCGCATAAAGGAAACACGTCGTTGACAAACCAATTATAACACAATTTCCAGAAGCATGCGTCAACTTTAATGATTTTAATAAAAGGTGGGATCATCAAACCCCATCAAAATTTAGAGGCTTTCGATTGTGATATCCAGACTAAAATCTCCCATTTTAGGTCCGGATTTTATTCTTGTTTGGGCTGAGACCACTCCCGAACCTCGAAAAATAGCCACTGGAGAATAAAAATGAACATCATCCAGCCGGTAACCCACCTTCAGGCTTTCAATCAATTCTTCATCTTTACTCGAAATAATTAAACTGATGATGTTCCCGGATTGAAAGCTGACATCAAGCTCAATCTGTTCTCCCTTACAGGGACCGCTGTCGAATGTGATCGCCACAGCACTGATATCCAGAAATTCGTCATCGCTGTCCCCGGTATCAGCTTCACCTGTATCCGTTTCCCCGGAAACACTCTCTCCGGTACCAGCAGGTGCGGTGTCTGATTCTGATGCGGGCTTATCAGGGGCTTTACCCTTTTGAAGTCCTTTCTTTGCAAGAATATTATCATAAAAGGTGAGTATTATTTCAAGCTGTTCAGGCGAAAAAATATCAGTGTTCCGCCATTCTGCGATTTTTTGCGCTGCGCCCTCAACCAGGCCGGTTTCCAGATAACACCTTACAATATTTTTCCCGGCAGCAACACATTGTGAATCCACATCTAACAACTTATGAAACTCTTCCAGAGCGCCTTCAAACTGCCCGAATTTTGCAAGGGCGATCGCACCCTCAAGGGCAGCATCATTTTTATCCTTTTCCTGATCTGAAAATGAAAACAATTTTTTGATCAAATCGTTTACATGGGATGACATTTCGGGCGTCGAAGGTGCATTTTCAACGGCTTCAACCTCAGCCTTCAGCACATCCATTTTTTTTGCCAGCCCGTCAAGGAGCTTTTGCCTGTTAGGCATATTGTTATTATTTTGTATTATTTCAGTTACTTGTTCATACTTTTTTCTGGCTTCAGATAGAAGCCCTTGTTTACGGTATACTTCTGCCTGCTGCAGGAAATGCTTAATCTTTTTTGTCATTAACCAAACCTCAACACTATTCCAGATGGAACGAACGCCCACCAAATATTAAGCAGTCAATATTTCACTGCCCTTCTCAAATTATCAAGATCATTTATGATTTAATTATGCGCACATTTTGGTTGAATAAATGCGAGTATTCTATTACTATACCACAATTTTGAACGAATTGTAACCAGTATTTACAATAATTTTTATCTGTTATGTCAATATTTAAGCTCTCAAAAATCAATATTTTTTGGCATTCAAATAAATTTGCAATAAAAACATAATTTTATAGTTGATTTCATAAAAAACGACAGCAAATCAAGTGCGGGCTGACACAATTTTTTAGAATATAAGCGACACGTTACCTTTAAAGGAGATTTTTATGGATAAAAAAATTACAGTTGTCGGGGCCGGCAATGTCGGTGCAACAGCCGCCCAGCGAATAGTGGAAAAGGAATTGGCGGATGTTGTATTAATCGACATTGTTGAGGGGATCCCTCAAGGTAAAAGTTTGGATCTGACGGAAGCGGCCCCAGTAGAAAAGCATGACGCCCGTATTATCGGTGCCAATGATTACGAGGCCTCAAAAGATTCAGACATTGTTATCATTACGGCTGGTATCGCACGCAAGCCGGGTATGAGCCGTGATGATCTCATCAGTACAAATGCGGGGATTGTGAAAGGTGTTACACAGGAAGTTGTAAAATTTTCCCCTGACACCATCATTATTGTGGTCAGCAACCCCCTGGATGCAATGTGCCATATCACCTATGACGCCAGCAAATTCCCAAAAAACAGGGTCATTGGCATGGCCGGCGTTCTCGATTCTGCCAGGTTCAGGGCTTTTATTTCTATGGAGTTGGACGTTTCCGTCGAAAGCACCCATGCATTTGTCCTGGGTGGACATGGGGATACAATGGTCCCCCTTCCCAGGTATTCCACGGTAGCCGGCATACCCATCACCGAATTGCTTTCCAAAAATCAAATTGACAGACTCGTTGAACGAACAAGAAACGGTGGTGCGGAAATCGTTTCACTTTTAAAAAGCGGGAGCGCCTATTATGCCCCGGCTTCAGCTGCTGTTGAAATGGCGGAATCCATCTTAAAAGACAAAAAGAAAATTCTTCCATGTGCCGCTTATTTAGAAGGCGAGTATGGCATTAACGGTCTTTTTATCGGCGTCCCGGTCAAACTTGGCTTAAATGGAATTGAAGAAGTGATCCAGATCACCCTCACCGACGATGAGCAGGCGGCATTAAATAAATCTGCTGGAGCTGTTCAGGAACTCGTGGATCTCGTCAAAAAAATGTCATAAGGGACGTTCGGGTTCCATCAACCGCTATGTTTGTTTTTTTTTACCCCCGCTTCGGACAAAACCGATTTAACGGATTCAGCAGCCTTAAGATTCATTCCAGGCAATGCGGTCAGTTCTTCAAGGGTCGCCGCCTGGATGTTTTTTAAGGTTTTGAAATGCGTCAGCAATGTTTTTTTTCGTTTTTGCCCGATACCCGGAATGCCATCCATCCCGGATTGGAGGGAGATTTTGTTTCTCCGTGAGCGATGGAATGAAATGGCAAATCGGTGCACTTCATCTCTGATGTTTTGAAGAAACAGCAAAAGATCCCCTTCCCTGCCAAATTGAACTGGATTTGCACGGCCGGGTTGATAAACTTTATCTTCTGTTTCCCCTTTCATCATATCTTTTTTTGCGATCCCGATAACAGTAAACAAATCACCCAACCCCAACTCGTGAAGGATGGATACCGCAATATTTAACTGCCCCTTGCCCCCGTCTACCATCAACAGGTCTGGAAAAGAATCTGATGGCTCTTTCCCTCTGAAACGCCGCTCTATCACTTCCTGCATGGTGGCATAATCATCTGCACCGTCAATAGTTCTGATTTTATATTTCCGGTAAGATGCCTTGTCTGGTTTTCCTTTATAAAATACGACTCTGCCGGCTACAGGAACGGACCCTGAAATATTGGAGTTGTCAAAGCATTCGATCCGGATTGGAATCTTGGTCATCCTCAAACGCCTTCCCAGACGTGTAAGCATATCCAGCAGCATGATTTCTGTGTCGGTCTGATTTTTAAGCTCCTTCTCTGCATTCAATGAAGCCATTTTAAGCAGTTTTGCTTTCTTCCCCCGTTTGGGGCAAGAAATTTTTATTTTTCCCTTTTTCATATTCGTCAACCAGGCTTCAAGCATGGCTGTGGTGTCAATGGGGTCTGATACAAATATTTGTTTGGGTATAAATTGATGATTCTCATAGTATTGACGGATGAATGTTTCAATCATTTCAGACCGTGTTGCCCAGGTCTCGGAAAAAGAAAAATGCCTCATGCCCTGAAGAAATCCACGCCTGACAGTGAGAAGTGTCAAGACGGAAAGATTTGGCGCTTCAGCGACTGCAATCACATCCCGATCTTCTAAATCGGTTGCAACGGCAACCTGTTTTTCAAGGGTTTTTTCAAGTGATGCAATTTTATCCCTCAGGACTGCAGCCCGCTCAAATGCCTGCCTGTCTGCCAGGGCCTTCATCTCTGTGTTAATCTGTTTGATGAGGTCCGGGGTCCTGCCATTTAAAAAAAGGATTACTTCCCGAACAATTTTATTGTAAGTATCTGACGACACATCAAAACAGCATGGTGCCAGGCAGGTGCCCATCTGATAGTTGAGACACGGACGAGATCTGTTTTGAAACTTTCTGGTCTTACACTTACGGAGCCTGAAGGTTTTGTTAATGACCTTGACCGTTTGCTTTACGGCAGACGCATTTGAAAAAGGACCAAAATAGAGTGCCCCATCCCTGACAATTTTCCTTGCAATCGATAGAAAAGGATACGGCTCTTTGATGTCTATTCTGAGGGACGGGTATCGCTTGTCATCTTTTAGAATGACATTATACCGGGGTCTATAGCGTTTGATCAGAGTCGATTCAAGAATCAGGGCTTCTTTCTCGGTTACTGTAATAATGGTTTCAAAGGTTGAGATCCTGGTGACCAGAACTTTTGTTTTCATGTCCGATTGCCCGGCCCGATTAAAATAGCCTGAAAGACGCTTTTTCAGGTTAAGGGCCTTGCCCACGTAAATCACTTTCCCCTTTTCATCCTTCATCAGGTAGACGCCCGGACGGTTGGATACCTTCTTCCATTTATCTTTTAAAAGGTCAGACATTTAGGTTATAACTCATACAGGATCCGCTTTTTCAGGGCTTTAATCTTATCCCGCAGTTCTGCTGCCTGCTCAAACTCCAGTTTTTTAGCAGCCTGTTTCATCTCATTTTCCATGGCGCCAATCATCTCGTCGAAATTATCCGTTGATGTGTATGCATCGATGGACTCTGACACTTTATCTCTGTTTGACTTCCTCGAAAGATAGGCTTCAGTGGGTAAAAACGTGGATGTGATATCTTTCATAATGGTCGCCGGTGTGATCTGTTTGGATATATTATAGGATTCTTGAATCTTCCGGCGGCGATTTGTTTCATCCATCGCCTGCTGCATGGATCGGGTAACCGTATCCGCATACATAATCACCGTGCCATTGACATTTCTGGAGGCCCGCCCACAGGTTTGAATCAAAGCCCTTGCAGATCGCAAGAACCCTTCCTTGTCTGCATCAAGGATTGCAACAAGAGAAACTTCCGGGATATCAAGCCCTTCACGAAGCAAATTAATCCCGATCAACACATGAAATTTTCCCAATCGGAGGTCTCGAATGATTTCAATCCGT
>JAUXCK010000114.1 GCA_030618925.1 Desulfobacteraceae bacterium | reverse complement strand
GCTACGATCCGACTTGGCCTGCCCGGGAAACTGGCCACTATTGTTACGATGTTCGGCATTGGCTTAAATGCATCGGGCATCATCCTGCGCTGGGTGGAGTCCTACAGGATGGGGATCGGGCATGCGCCTTTATCAAATTTATATGAATCCCTGGTTTTCTTTTCCATGACCATTGCTGTTCTTTATCTTGTGATTGAATTTAAATACAAAAACCGCGCCATCAGTGCTTTTGCAAGCACCATCGCCTTTCTTTCCATGGCATATGCGTCTTTGTCTCCTGATATCAGTGATCGAATTCAGCCGTTGATCCCTGCCTTGAAAAGCAACTGGCTGATTGCACACGTCATCACCTGCTTTTTGGGGTATGCCGGCTTTGCCGTTGCCTTTGGTATCAGTCTGATGTTTTTTTTCAAGCAGTCAGGCAAATCGCAGGAAAGTGGAATGATGGCCTACATTCCCTCAACCGGTGTATTAGATGAATTGACCCATCAACTGGTTATGTTTGGCTTTTTCTTTCTGTCCATAGGGATTATCACTGGCTCGGTATGGGCGAACTCAGCCTGGGGGAGATACTGGGGCTGGGATCCAAAAGAGACGTGGTCCCTGGTCACCTGGGTCGTTTACCTCATTTTTCTGCATGTACGCCTCATGCGGGGATGGGAGGGGAAACGAATTGCCGTCATTTCCATTATCGGATTTATGGCCGTTATTTTTACCTATTTTGGGGTGAACTATCTGCCGGGACTTCACAGCTACGGAAAATAACGCGTGTCTAAATTTTTCCATTCTCCGCAAGATCTTCCAGACCCTCCATATCAAGCAGCTTTATATGGCGTCCATCAACGTCTATCAGGCTGTTGCCGCTCATTTTATTCAAGATGCGAGACAGGGTCTCCGGAATCGTGCCAAGAAGGCTGGCAAGTTGCCCTTTTGATATGGTTAACATAATACGATCTGAATTTTTCTGTTCTTCAGAAAGCAATATCAGATATGCGGCCAGTCGACCCGGCACTTCTTTCAGGGAAAGGTTTTCTATCTGAACAGTAAATTGCCGCAATCTTTTCGCCAAAAGACCGATCATATTTAACGCAAGCGAAGGGGTTTTTAATATGAGCTCAATAAAGGTTTTTCTGGGCAAAAAGATAAGCTGACTTTTTTCAATGGCCTCGGCGAACGCTGGAAATTTCTGCCCGGTAAATACCGGCACTTCACCAATCGGTTCTCCCCGGCCGAAAATGTGAAGGATCTGTTCCTTCCCTTCTATTGAAACCTTGTAAATTTTAACACGGCCGTCAGCAACGATAAAGAAGCCGTTGCCGTCATCCCCCTCGGCAAAAATGATTTCACCTTTACTGTATTTCTTTTCAATGGTAATGTGCTGAATGTCTTCAATCTGTTTCTCGGGAAGGCCTTCAAAAAGTGGGCAATTTGAGATAATATCCAATACAGACGCCATAAGGTCTCCTTTTAAATTGTCATCATTTCATACGGGCTTAAATCTTGGCAAACAAAGGCGTTATGTCATAAGATGGTGCATTATGCAATTATTTAGCGAACGGCCGAAGGGGGGGGTGAATGTCCCGCCTGAAGAGCTTTTTCGGAACTCCAGGGAGTGGGACTAAAATGTATGAATTTATCCGGGGCCCTCTGGCATGGGCATGTTTTACGATTTTTATTCTGGGCACCATTTTCCAGGTTGTCAGATTTTTTAGTTTGACAAGGAAGACAGATAAGGTCTTTTTCACCCCTCCGCCTCGACGCGGGCAGAAAAACCGAAAAATATCGCGTCAAACGATTGCCGCCTGTCTTGCAAGACTCAGAGTTTCTATTGTGGGCGACCATCCCGGCATGGTTTTTATCACGCTTGTTTTTCATTTTAGTATTTTTATTTTGCCGGTTTTTCTCATGGAGCATAACATGCTGGCTGATGTGTTATGGGGCATTAGTTTTTGCCCTCATGTTCTTTCAGAAATGAGCACAGATATCTTGACGGCCGTTATTCTTGCATGTATCCTTTTTTTTATTGCAAGACGGATTTTTATCAAGCGTGTCCGGGCCATTAGTTCCCTTTACGACTACTATGTTATCGGCCTGACCACCGCACCGTTTGTTACCGGTATTCTGGCTGTTCATGACATATTTGATTACAATACATTAATCATTCTGCATGTGCTGTCCGTCAACATGATACTGATCTCTATCCCTTTTACCAGATTCGCCCATATGATATTCTTTTTTTTAAACCGTTTTTTTATTCAGAGTGAGATCAGTTTCGGCAGAGGGTCCAGAGCCTGATGGATCTCTGCCTGACATAGATTGGGAAATTAAATGACAGAATTAAGCCATAGAGGCCCTGATCAACAAATGATCAAAAAGATGCTCGGCAGGCATAAGGCAAAAATGAAGCTGTCGCTCAGGATCTGCGTTCATTGCGGTCTCTGCGCGGAAAGCTGTTTTCTGTACATGACCCGGGGGAAGAAACCGGAATATATGCCTTCCCATAAAATAATAAATTCCATCGGAAAATTATACAAAAAGAGGGGGAAGGTGGACACTGCTTTATTGGAAGAGGTCAAAGACATCGCATGGAAAAAATGCGTTCTGTGTACGCGGTGCTATTGCCCTTTTGGCATTGATATTCCGGAGATGATCGCCCTTGCAAGGCGGGTCTGCCGGTCTCAGAATATTTTGCCGGATTTTGATAAAGCATAGAAGAGAGGGAAACAAGAGGGGCGAAAAGGGAGAGAAGAGGTGAGAGATGTGCTTCCATCATAGAGGGAAAGTTTTTTTCATGGCAATCCTGTTATTTGCTGTGATTTTTCCCGGGGTTCCATCATTTGGGCAACCCGAAGATATTATTTTGAACCATGAGACGACTTTTGAGAAAAAGCGGCGGTCGGTTGTGAGATTTCCGCATGGGCTTCATATGGAAAATTATGACTGTCAGGACTGTCATCACAAGTATGAAAACGGAGAGAATGTCCTGGACGCGGAAGAGTTGGAAGAAGGAAATCCGGCCGCCCTGTGCTCGACCTGTCACGGTTTGACGACAAACTGCGATCTGCATAAAGCATTTCACTGCCTTTGCCTTGACTGTCATGTAAAGGAAAGCAAGTCCGGCGCGAATACAGGCCCGAGGCAGTGCAAGGGATGCCATGCGCTTAAAGTGAAACATCATTAGAAATGGACTTGTTAACCCGGGTCTGACGAGATTGGCAAGCGAGGGTGTTGTTCTATGGTCAAAGGAAAACGAAAGCCTTTAAAACAAATTACAGCGGCGATAAAAAAATACAAAAAAGTCCTGAACATCGGTTGCGGCGGGTGTGTGTCTGTTTGCCTGGCAGGGGGGCAGAAAGAGGTGCTCGCCCTGAATACGGAGTTGAATATTTCTTTTAAATTCGACAAGGCTTCGACCCGGTGTGACGGGGTGACGGTGGAACGGCAGTGCAATATGAAATTTCTAGTCGAACTTGACGAGATCGTTGAGGGGTATGACTGTCTCCTGTCCATGGCCTGCGGAGCCGGCGTTCAGCTTCTGGCCGAGAGATTTCCTCATCTCCCGGTTTTTCCGGCGATAAACACCGTATCCATCGGAGTAGACAGAGACATTGGTGTGTATGAGGAAAGATGCCGGGCGTGCGGTGAATGTGTGATCGGGTTTACAGGCGGCATATGTCCGGTTGCCCGTTGTGCAAAGGGGCTTTTTAACGGCCCATGTGGTGGTGTGAGCAACGGTAAATGCGAGACAAATAGTGACATCTCCTGTGCATGGGTAGACATCTTCAACCGGTTGAAGGTCCAGGACAGGCTTGATGAGATCATAAGAATTCAGCAGCCCATGGAGTGGCAGAACCAGAAGCAGCGAACCACTATTCAGGAACCCTATGAAAAACGGTATTACAGGAAATAATCCGGTTTTTATTAAATAGCGTCCATCCACGAATCCCTTTTGGACACTTTGCAGTTTCAAATTCATATATGCGGAAAAGGGCCATTTATGGATGGAAACTAAATAGCGTCTTTGCCCCTTTCTCCAGTACGCACTCTAATGGCTTCTTCCACAGGAAGGACAAAAATCTTACCATCTCCAATTTTTCCCGTGTTTGCAGCCTGTTGAATGGTCTCGATCACTCTGTCGACACTGCCGGGTTCTATGACGATTTCAATTTTAATCTTGGGAATAAAATCAATCGCATATTCAGCGCCACGGTAGATTTCCTTGTGGCCTTTCTGACGGCCGTATCCCTTTACTTCAACAATGGTCATCCCCTGGATCCCGATCTCATTCAGGGCTTCTTTTACATCATCCAGTTTAAACGGTTTGATAATGGCCTCAATTTTTTTCATGAGAGTACCTCCTGAGCTTAAATACCTGTCATTTATTTTATGTCATTCAATACCACCTGGTAAGGTGTGACCTGCGAAAGCCATGTGACCACGTCACATGGCAGGGTTTAGCATCACTGATATGAAACAGCAATAAGCGTGCCGTATGTCCAAGATAACATTTATGATGTGAACTCAAATAGATGAAACAGGATGGGGTTGTGATCGGACTGAAAAAATTTTACATATTTGTTATAAATCGTCATTTTTTTAGACAAAATTGCAATATTTTAAATGCACTGGAAGGCCCATAGGTCCCGGTTTTTTGAATCGGGATATGATACAATTGTGTATCATATTGATCAGTGAAACAGGCATGGACCCCATCAGCCGAATCCTGTTTTTGCTTTGGCACCATTTCAGATGGGCGATGGACTGAAAAAACCTCTTGTCATCACCTCAACACCCGGCGGTTTGCTGAATCCCGGCAACTGCAGTGACAGTGCTCCATTGTTGCTTTGTGATTTCTGATTTGGCGTGTGTGATTGAGCCGGGGCAGCGGCGCAAAAGAATTTGAGTAAGTTTCCTTCAATGATAAGTTTGTCTTGGCATGAATCTTGATGTATTGAAATGTTGAAATGGTCTAATGGTAAAATGTCAGAAGGGCAGGATGATGGAAAATTTATTGGAAAGCGCTCACAGGATCATATGCACCAGAGCCCTTAAAAGGTAAAAACGTGTTAGATGCAATAATGGAGGCAACATGAGTAAGGAATCCCTAATTATTGTCTGTACAAAATGCAGCGCAAAAAACCGAATACCCAGGAACCGGCTGCAAGACAACCCTGTGTGCGGCAGGTGCAAGGCGCCTTTATCTGTTGACAGGGTTAACGGCCAGCCGGTAGATATAACCGATAATACATTCAATGAAGAAGTGCTGTCCTATAAAGGCCTTGTCCTCGTGGACTGCTGGGCACCCTGGTGTGGCCCCTGCCGAATGGTTGCACCTGTTCTTGAAGCGCTCGCACAAAAATATTCGGGAAAGGTGAAGATCGCAAAACTGAATGTTGATGAGAATCCCGGCACAGCATCCCGTTACACGGTTCAAAGTATTCCCACCATGCTGCTATTTAAAAACGGACAGAAAGTGGACACCCTTGTGGGGGCCCTCCCAAAAGCGGATATAGAAAAACACCTGCTGGCACTCATGTAAAATTGGATGCGGTCAGAGAGGATTTTCAATAATGGAAATATTCATTACAGGCGGCACAGGCTTTGTGGGCACAGCCCTTTCCCGGTACCTGCTGGAGCAGGGGCATAAGATAACGGCGGTAGGCACTTCTTTGCGTCACATTCTGGAAAGCTATCCAGGGTTTAGATATTTGTCGGCAGATACAACCCGGAAAGGGGACTGGCAGGATAAGCTTCAGTCAATGGATGCAGTGGTCAATCTTGCCGGAAAAAGCATTTTCAGGCGATGGTCCAAGACACACAAACGCCGGATGGTCGAGAGCCGGATTCTGACAACACGGAATCTGGTGGATGCTTTGCCTGTGGGCAGGGAAATGGTTCTCTGCAGCACTTCTGCGGCAGGATATTACGGCAACCGGGCAGATGAAGTACTGCGGGAGGATGCTGCACCCGGGGAGGATTTCTTAGCTAAACTTTGCATGGACTGGGAAACCGAGGCGTTTCGAGCACAATCCAATGAAGTGCGGGTGGTGACCATGCGTTTTGGTGTGGTTCTGGGGCGGGGCGGGGGTGCTTTGGGACCGATGATCCCGGTGTTCAGATTATTCGCAGGCGGACCGCTCGGCAGTGGCCGGCAGTGGTTTCCCTGGATACACATGGATGATCTGGTTTCTGCGGTTTTTTTTATTTTAAATACGCCTGCCATGGAAGGGCCTGTAAATTTTTGTTCCCCGGGTCCCGTAAGGCAGCGGGATTTCGCAGGTGCCCTGGGAAAAGCGCTCCACCGGCCGTCATTCATGCCGGCCCCCGGGTTTATGATCCGACTTGTGATGGGAGAACTGGGACAGAGTTTTCTAAACAGCCAGCATGTGAGTCCCGAAAAATTGATTGAACACGGGTTTAATTTTCACTACCCTGATATCGATAAGGCCCTGGGCAACATCGTTTCCCAAACGGGCAAAAGCAGAAGGAATCTTTTATGAATATTCCCGGAAACCTCCAAACCACAGCCATGGGCGTCATGCCCCACAAGGACGTGAACAGGGCTCTTGAGATGGCGCTCTCTCTTGATATCCCTTATTGGCCGCAGCTGCCCAACTTAAATTATTATGAGGATATGTATGTTCAGGCAGCCGAGCATTTTCCGGGTATTCTGCTTGATGTTGAAAATAAAAAGCTTGGTTTTTCCATTGACAAATTCGTGCTTGAATTTGAGGAAGCCATGTCCCATTTTGATGAGCCCGGGTATTTTGATATCAGCCCGGGGTTTTCTGTTGTTTATCATCAATTCCTGGAAATGGATTTGTCAGACCGGCCGGCCATAAGGGGACAGCTGGAAGGACCCATCAGTTTTGGCTTAAATGTGCTGGATCAGGACAAACGCCCCATTCTTTTTGATGACACCATTAGACCCTTTATGTTCGAGTTCATGTCAAAACGAATAAACAGTCAGCTCGCCCGTCTTAAACAGATGAATCCCAATGCCTTTATGTTTGTTGATGAGCCTGGGCTTCAATACCTGTTCAGCGCCTTATCCGGCTATGACAGCACGAGAGCCAGAGATGATATGGAAGAATTTTTTGCCGTGACGGATCGGCCGCGCGGTGTTCATCTATGTGGAAATCCTGACTGGGATTTTCTTTTAGGACTTGATCTTGACATTCTTTCCCTGGATATTTATCTAAACGGAGAGATTTTTTCATCTTATTCAGCTTCCATCAGGCGGTTCCTTGACAACGGCGGCATTATTGCATGGGGTATCGTACCGACTAATATTGAGCCTTTTGAAGCAGAAAACATTAAAACCCTGGAATCGCGATTGACGAGTCTATGGGATTTTCTGGACAAAAAGGGTATTGACAGAGAGTTTCTCATTTCGAGGAGTTTGCTCTCTCCGGCAACCTGCTGCCTTGTCAATCCGGATGGCGAAAAAACGGTTGAAAAGGCGTTTCGAGTTGTAGAGGTACTTTCAAAAAGGCTGAGGGAAAAATACAGGATAGACAACTAGTGTAAAGGAAAAAATCATGGCGCGTGATGAGGTTGGAAAAATTATAGAATTTGCAATCAACAGCGAATTAGAAGCATGGGAATTTTATGAAGATGTGGCCCGAAAATGTGAAGATGAGTATCTGAAAAGCATGTTCCTGGGCTTTGCCCAAGAGGAGAAGATGCACAAACTGATATTGGAAGACATACTATCCGAAGGTGTCAAGGGGTTTATTTTTAAAGGGACAAAGGACTACAATGTTTCTTTGGCCGTTGACAAGCCCGGTCTCTCAATCCATATGAAACCTGCAGACGCAATTGCCCTTGCCATGAAAAATGAAGAAGAGGCAATGAATCTGTACAAGTCGGATCGTAGCCATGTCGTT
>JAUXCK010000184.1 GCA_030618925.1 Desulfobacteraceae bacterium | reverse complement strand
ATCTCTGTTTTGCCTTTATCTGTCAGATAACCTTCTTTCTAATTCTTAATTCTTTTTTGCCCATGTCCATAGGGTCCATGATGCTGAATGCCCTGCGTGTGCTGTTGATTTCAGAAATGTTTTTAATAGTTGGTGTGCTTGTTACAGAGGCTTTTGTAAAAAGAAGCGGCCTGGCAAAGGTTTATCTGTATGGAGTTATCCCAATCATCCTAAGCGGGATCCATGATGCGCTAGTGGGCCTTGGAAAGATTGATTCGTCGTATTCGTTTATCCCCTGGGCACTGATATTTTTTATTTTAAGCCAGGAAATTATCAAACAACGACAGAATATCAAGACACGATACAGATTAAAGGCGTACGCCGGGGAACTTGAATCAAAATCCATAGAAAAGGAGGAATTGATCAAAGACCTACATGACGGTATCGGGGGAATGACAACCAATATAAAATTTCTATCTCAAATGGGATTAAACAATTCATCGATTGAAGAGATGAAGAAAAGCCTTTCAGACATATCAGCCCTTTCCAGCGACTGTTTGAATGAGATCGGAAGTTTCATGCAAAGTCTGGATGAGGAAGAAACGGACTGGCTGTCTGTTTCGGAAAGTCTTTATCGCACCGGCAAAAAAATGGTCACGCCGTTAGGCGTATCGATAGATTTCGAGAAAAATATTGATCTTCATGTCAAAAAGCCGGATCGGGTTCTTTTTTTAAACCTTTTGCGAATTTATAAAGAAGCCCTGACCAATATCACCAAACATTCAGAAGCAACAACCGTTTTTATTAAACTTGACGTCAATTTGAAGCACATATTGTTGTCGATTAGAGATGATGGGGTGGGGTTTGGTGATGGTGTGATCAAAGGTAGAGGCATTAATAACATGAAGGCAAGAGCAAGAAAATTAGGGGGAAAGCTGGTGATAGATTCAAAAGACGGTACCTCTGTGATTTTCAAATTGAAATTTTAGTCGAAAAATTTAGAATTGTATATTGGGTTCTGCAATTTTATCCTCCCATGATTTGTGCTGACAGGGAATCGTACTTGAACACATATCTGCATGCATTGGGTTGGCAATGCCCTGGATCCAATGTGTTTGATCATCATGATTTAAATTCGACACAGAAAAAATACCATGCAATACTTAATGATTCATGACATGCGTCCGGAATATTTTGATTTGGATTTGAAAAAATATGGACTGACCTTCGATGATGGGCTTTTTTCACAATATTACTACTTTCCTCTGTTGAAAAGCCATCCCGGAAAGCTAATTTATTTTATCACAACGTCCTTTATAAAACCCGGAAAAGCACGGGGAATGTATGTCGGCAAAACCCTTTCCCCTTTAAAATCCAAAAAATACATGCACCGTACATTCATCGAAGGCAAGTTCGATCACTTTATGACAACAGAAGAGGTCCAGCAGTTATCTTCCCAACCCCATGTGCATGTGGGTGTTCACAGTCATTTTCATGATGTGATCTTGACCCGGACACATCCAGGAAAAAGAAAAGCGATCACCCCGTGGAAACTGGCGCGGTTTAAGAATCGGTCTGACATATCAGCCCAGGGGTTGAGCATCCGATCGAAGCTTGCGTTTCAGGGCTATGATTTTGAGGATGACATGTTAACCCGGCGCTCGCAGGTGAAATGGGAAGACTATATCAAACAGGATACCCAATTGTCTGTCGAGTGGATTGCGAATAATTTGGGCTTTACCCCTGAATTGTACTGTTTCCCTTTTAACGAGCACAATGAGAAATTAATATCAATTCTCAAAACGTTCGGGTTTAAAAAATTTTATGCGGCCAGGCCTGGAAAAAGCAAAGAGGTCATCGGCAGGACAGATATTGATAGCCTGCTTGGAAATTGATTTCATGGCAGATGACATTTCATCATCAGGTGAAGGCCGTATCACTGTCACTATACTTCAACTCGACTTTCTCCGCCAGTACTGCCAGGGGACTGTTAGAACTCCTGGGGCAGAACAGGTACAGACGCTTTTTCTTTTTTGTCAACTGCCTCAGATCGGGGTAGTTCTCAAAAAAGGCGGCCAATCCACCCGGGTACTCCAGCCGATCGGCTCCATACGCGATGGACCATTTCATCCCTAAATAGCCGGCAATAAGGGTGTCTTTTGGATCGTGAAAATAATAATCCAGGATTTTTATTGTGGTGCTGTTCTTATTTCGAGAGACAGATAAGACCAGATAACCCTTGCGGGTTTGTTCATCAGGTGCAAAGATTTCCAGGGCAACGAATTCAAACAGGTCGCGTACCCGCGAGAAGAAATATTGTTTGACATCCTCCTGGGCGCCCTGTCTGGATACGACCCATGGGTTGCGGATCATCCAGTTAATGGTATTGATGTCCCGCTGAAAAGAGATAACAGAATCCTGCCGGGCGGCAGGCGTATTTATTTTTTCGGTCAATTGATTAACGGGCTTTGAAAAGAATGTTTTTTCTACGGGTGTAAGGTGTTTGACGGCATTCTTCAGATAAGAGGTGTTTTCCGGGTGCAGCCGATAATAAGGCAATTCTGCAGGGTGCCGGAAACCCATGCTGCGGCAAAGCCCCTCAACGTTTCTGGTTATTCCGGTTGCAACCAGATCGACTCCCAGCTGTTGCATTTCCGACAACAGCCGCTTACCATAGCCTTTGCCCCTGTATCCGGCATCCAGATACAATGTTATCATCCAATAGATAGTTGACACACTGTGTTTACCGGTTAAGCGCCCCGGCATCAAACCCAGATAACCGATACAAAGGTTTTTATAAAAGGCCACCAACAGGACAATGTCATCCGGTTCACCCTGGGGGTTTTTGGATTGTGATTCAGCCCTGAGGAGTGAGATGGGGGAAACATCACCATAAGCTGGATCGTCTAAGGAATTTCGGGCAAATTCGACAAGGTCCTGCAGTTTAATTTTTTGTATGGTAATCAGGTCGTTATTCATTTCAAAATTGTTTTTCACTTGCTGAAGGTATTTATCAATCCCTCGGTCTGCTCTTGAGTATGGGCGGCTGAGAGGGTTAGCCGGATTCTGGAATGCCCCTCAGGAACAGTGGGCGGACGAATGGCAGTGGCCAGATAGCCCGCTTCATCCAGCTGTTTCGAAAGCGCCAGTGTGTCTCCCTCATCCCCGACGATGACGGGTATAATGTGCGTGGTTGAATTTCCCGTATTAAAGCCCCGGCCATGAAGTGATTTTCGCAGGAATGAGGCGTTTTCCTGCAGTTCTTTTCGATTTTTTTTCATCTTTGGAATAAGATCCAGAGCTGCATCGATAGCGCCGATAACCGGAGGTGCAAGCGCTGTTGAGTAAATAAATCCCGAGCAGCAGTTTATTAGATACTCCCGCATCTGTTTTGAGCAGGCAACATAGGCACCAAAGGAACCCAGCGCTTTACTGAAAGTGCCGATCACCACATCCACGTCTTTCCCGCAGGCCAGCCCCATTCCGCCGGCCCCAAGCACACCGGTGGCATGTGCATCATCGATCATCAGGAGTGCGTTATAGGTTTTGGACAGTTCAACCAGGGCATCAATATCACTTTTGTCACCATCCATACTGAAAAGTGACTCAGTGACGATGATGATGCGGGAATGGTCTCTGTGGTGGATGTCCAGAAGCGATGTCAATTGTTTGAGATCGTTATGCGGGTATAAAATTTTTTTGCACCGGGAAAGTATCGCGCCCTGAATGATGCTGTTATGATTCAACTGGTCGGACAGGATTAGCCCTTCTGGATCGGCAAGGGCCGGTAAAACAGTGACATTGGCCTGAAAACCGGAATTGAAAATCAGTGCGCTGTCGGTTTGCGTTAATTCCGCCAGCTTCTTTTCCACCTGATCAAAGCAGCCATAGGACCCGCTAATCAATCGGGATGCGGTTGATCCTGTACCATATTGTTCCATAAACGCCCTGGCCCGTTCCTGCAACAACGGATGCTTTGACAGGCCTAAATAATCATTGGAAGAAAAATTGACCATTACACGATCGCCAGAAATGACTTCCACAGCCGACAGGGGTGTGATGGGTCTCAGTTCTCGCAGCTGGTGCTGGGATTTCCGGCGCTGCAGTTCATCTTCTATGAGTTTGAATTTATCCATAAACGGTTTGTCCTTACTGATATTAATCCTGAAATCGCTGCGCTTCAGCACTTTCTGCGGCATTCAACATATCACCATGATCTGACCCGATGGGCACTGCCCTTTTCTCCGGCGCTTTCAATATCGCATCGATCTGCCTGTTCGTCGGACGGTCCTGATTTTTCACCTCGTGCGCTGTCGAATTGACATCATTATATAATTTCACATAATATCGATCTGCACAATTCTTTTTCATATTGATTGTGTAAGGTATTGCATGTTATTGGCATAATGGAGAGGGTGTTTTTAAGTTCGTTTTTCATGAGATAACCTTTCCCCACAAATACAATGTTGTATGTTTTCCTGGCATGTAATTTTATAAAAAGGAGACTACCAATGAGGTCTTATCTGTCAAAAATATTTCTTTTCGGTTTGCCTCTTATTCTGGGTATCTATTTACTGATGCCGACTGTTCAGCTGATGGCGCAGGACGCCCGGGCGGCCCAACCCGGCCAGAAGGCCGGCCCCATGTCCCCTGCGGAGGTAGACAGTTATCTTGCCGGATTGAGTGATGAGCAGGTCAGGCAGACATATGCTCAAAAATTGAAAGAGGATGCCCTGCAGCAGTCTACCGCAGCCCAGGCATCGGAGAAAGGTCGTTCAATAAACAAGATTATTGATAGCTTTTATCGGTCGGCCAGGGCAGCAGCGGCTGTTTTAAAACGCATCACCGGCATTTTTAGCGGAGAGGACAGGCGCGCCGCCCAGTGGGGGGAAGTAATTGCAAAGCTGTCGGATGGAAAGGGCGCCCCTTATCTTTTGGGAACCCTCATGGGCTTGGGCGGAATCATTGCCCTGGGACTGTTTTTGCGCTGGTTGTTCTTACGAGCCACTATCGAAATTCAGGAAAACTTGATTAATGCCGTGCGATTGGGGAGGTTACAATTTTTCGGACGGGTTTTTTCACGCATGCTGTTGGAAGCAGTCAGTATCGGTGTTTATGTCCTGACAACATTTGTTCTTTTTGCAATGATTTATCAGGAGGGAAAACCCAGCTATGATATTGTTTCCACCTTTCTGATTATCAGCTATTATATTTTGGTCCTCCTCTTTGGGGCCCGGATAATATTTTCTCCAAAAGCCGCTTCTTTGCGTTTATTCCCCATGGAAGACCAAGATGCGTCTTTTATGAATAATTGGCTGGTCCGAATCGTATTGATTGGGGGGATTATTGTCGGAATCAGCATGATCCTTCAAAGTTTTAACGTCAGCAGGCAGTTATACCTGATGACCTATAGCTCGGCAGGGGCAGCCATTATTTTAGCACTATTGGTCATGATCTGGCAAAGTCGCAAAAGGGTGTGCCAGGCGATCCTGGCAGAGGAGGCCGATCAGGGACCGCAGACAGGTTCCATGCGAGTGGCTATTGCCGGAAACTGGCATTTTTTTGCCATACTTTATGTTTTGGCAGCAGGCGGAATCTGGGTTGCCAAAGCCCTCAATGGAGAAGACGTGGAGGTGCTGAATCTGATTCTTAGCATTTTTTTGATTCCCATCATTGTCGGAGCGGATCAGTGGGTTCAGCGTTTATTGGAAATCGCCTCGCGTGAATCACCTGAACCGATTGACTTGAGCGGTGACGCGCAGCCAAAACCCGAGGAGCAGCCAAAACCTGTCGGTAAAATGGATATCTCGAATTATGTCCCGCTGATCCGACGTTTTTTTCGCATTTTTCTGCTTGCATTTCTTTTCTTTGCCGCCCTGCGGTTGTGGGGTGTTGATCTTTCCATCGGCCGGGTGTTTACCCGCAATGCCCTGGGTATCCTGACGATAGTACTGATCAGCATTATCGGCTGGCAGCTGATTAAAGCCAGAATCGATCAAAAAATAAAAGAGGAAATGCCGGACGATGACGAGGAAGCAGAGGAAGGCGGTGCCGGTGGATCCCGTCTGGGAACCCTGCTGGTGCTGCTGCGTAAGTTTGTGTTTGTTGTTTTATTGATTATGGTCGCCCTGATTGTGCTGGCGTCTATGGGCGTTAACATCGGGCCCTTGATTGCCGGCGCCGGCGTGATCGGCGGTCGCGGAGCTGTGCTCAAAATGTCCGGTGT
>JAUXCK010000276.1 GCA_030618925.1 Desulfobacteraceae bacterium | reverse complement strand
TGGGTTTTTCTATTTGGTTTTGACTGTCGTACATTTTAGCCCCCCTCGATTCAGTTTTGGGAAATGTGTAAATTTATGATGCGATGTTGGCTTTTATTTGAGCAAAAGGTGTGCCAGGAGGAGAGGAATTTTTTAATAGGTTGATATATTTATATTTTATGCTTAAATACTGTTTTCATTGCCAAAAGAAAAGATTACAATCAAGGTTGTGGATTATCCTGCGATTGTTCGAAGAAACATGAATGATCAATGGTCGTTCAATGACAACCGGGTTTGTATATACAACTTTTCTTTTAGGGGTTTCCTATTTTCAGGTGCCGATTTCCAGGACAGTGCTTCCTGGTGCACCCCGGTTGTGAGCGATCTGCTGTTTGATCCTGTTGATTTTCCCCAGGCTCAGCCAAGCGATTCCCCTGTCGTATCGTTCGGGACTGGATTCCAGGATTTTCATATAAATACAGTTAAGTATTAGCCTGGAGAGATCCTCCCTCCACAGTCTGGTTATTTTTTCTGTTCAAACCGGAAATCGCAGAATTCCGCACCTTCCATGATGGTCCGGGTTCGGGTGAATTTAATGTCTGGATTAAAGCCTTCCATCAGGGCATAGTCCCGGCCGCAGCCAAGAAGAAAACCGTATTCTTCCAGACCGTGTTTTTTATACATCTCTGCAAATTTACAGCGGGTAACGTTCACTGCAGCATGCCTGTCGGTGGTTTCTATAATGTCGAATTCCAGCGCACCTCCCTGAGCGAACAGGGGGAGGGCCTTTTGCAGATGTTCCATGGTGTCCCCGCCTGCAAACAATTTCAACATTTTTCCGGCCTCAATGGCCAGGTTTTTAATGACGTCCCGGGCCACATCCCTGGCTTTTTCGTTTCCCAGGACTTCAATATACGCCTCTATCAGCGGCACGGCGATGAGTGCCTCGATTTCACGACGGACAATTAGATCTACGCTGTTGATGTCCTGACTCATTTCTGCACCTCCATTTTCAGATCCGTCTGCAGCCTCTGCGGACTTGTTTTTTATTGTGATCAGGTCTTTGATACGTTTTCTTTTTAAAGGTTTCAGGGTCATATCCCTACCCGTCACAGGGGGCTGGCCGAGCAGCACTAAAAGAACCATACCCACGGGGAAGGGCAGAGTCAAGCCGGGAGTCGCCATCCTTGCCAGATAACTGATTGCGTTCACCAAGGGGTGCGAAACTTGAGTTATGATTAAGATCGGGGATTGGAACTGACCAATGGTTTTAATTACCCTTTTCAGGAGGAAAGGTTGACGCGAGTGAAACTGTGGGATATTCTTTAAGAAGGAACATTTATTTCTTGATCTACACGGGTGAAGGAACACATCATTGTATAACAAGCAAAGAGATGGTGTCTAACAAGCAAAGAGATGGCGTATAACAAGCAAAGATATGAACAGCAGAAAATCCCAACAATCGAATCATATAGGGCCTGAACAGGTCAACCGCATTTTTAAAAAACAGCTGCAGGGTGCTATTGTCTGGTGGGGATCGATCACCGTCGTATGGATACTCATGGCTGTCCCCTATTTTTTTAGACAGATTGATACAGACGCGTTTAAAAAAATCAGCCTGCTTTTTCTGTCCGGGTATGTGCTATACCTTCCGCTTCTCTGGATGGTAAAACATGTTACCCATCGACGGTCACAGGAGCTTATCTCCTATCTGGTTCATGTGTTTCAGATCACGGGGCTTGCTTTTTTTATTTATTTCATGGGGGGGCTCAGGGTTGCGTATCTAAGTATTATTTCCGCTCCCCTGGTCACCTATGTCGGTACGGTGGCACCGCCGCGATTTCCATTTTTCATGGCCATTTTATGGGTGATTTTCTATTCTCTAATGGTGACGCTGGAACATACCGGCGTTATTCCCCATCAGAATGGGGCATTGATATATCAATACCGATGGGAAGACGTTTTTGTGATCGCTTTTTTGGTGAATTCAGTCATCCTGTTGGTGGCTTTTGTTTCTTCCTATGCTGCAAAAATTTTGAAAAAGGCAAGAGACAAGGCGCGCAAGGCTGAACGAATGAAATCTGTTTTTCTCGCCAATATGAGTCATGAAATCCGCACACCTTTGAACGCAGTGATCGGGTTTACCGATATGCTGCTTGAAACCCAGCTGAATGAAAGCCAGATGGATCACCTGAAGACTGTGAATAAAAGCGGTGATGCCCTGCTCGCTCTGCTGAATGACATCCTAGATTTTTCGAAGATTGAATCAGGGGAGATGGATCTCGAAGAGATCGAGTTTGACCCGGAGCTTCTAGGGTATGAGGTTTGTGAACTCATTCGCCCCAGGGTGGAATCAAACCCCATTGAAATTCTCTGTCGGATTGGCGACACGATCCCCCAAAAAGTAAAAGGCGACCCCTACAGGGTCCGCCAGGTCTTGAGCAATTTGATGAGCAATGCGGCTAAATTTACAAAGGCCGGTGAAATAGAGTTGTCCCTTTATGTTGATGAAGAAGGACCTGATCAGATAAAACTGCATGCCGCCATTCGTGATACAGGCATCGGCATCCCAAAAGAAACGCTTTCTAACATCTTCATACCTTTTGAACAGGCCGATAGCTCAACCACCAGAAAATACGGGGGTACAGGTTTAGGTCTTTCCATATGCAAAGAAATATCAGCGCTAATGAAGGGCGACTTGTGGGCTGAAAGCGAGGCCGGTCAGGGTAGTGTTTTTCATTTCACCGCATGGTATGGGAAAGTCGAAGACAGACAAGTCAGGAAAATAATACCTGTTCCACTCTCCGGGAAAAAGGCACTTATCGTCGATGACAACCTGTCCAACCTGGATGTTTTAAACCATACATTGACCCGGGCAGGTATGCGTGTTGTCGCGAAAGTGGAACCTGGGGAGGTGATGCCTGCCCTGAAAGAGAATTTGGCCACCCAGGATCCGTTTGACATTTGTATATTCGATATTCTCATGCCCCGTATCAGCGGGTGTGAACTGGCAAAAAAAATTCGAGAATCAACGACTCTATACTCAGATATCCCTTTAATTGCATTGTCTTCATCCTCAAGGCGTGATGCAGACAGGTGTATGGAAGCAGGGTTTGATGCATTTCTCACCAAACCGTGCCATAGACAGAAACTGCTTCAAATGATTGAACGAATTTTAGGTCAACCCAAAGACAGGGGAAGAGATGTGACAGCAGTGGGGCAAATTCTGACGCCATACAGGGTTCAGGAGGAGCTCAAGCATTCTGTGAATATACTTGTCGTAGAGGATAATCCCGTCAATCAAAAGCTGACCGAGATGATTCTCACCAAAGCGGGATATCATGTAACAGTCGTCGGTGATGGACAGGAAGCAGTCCAAGAATATACAAAAACACCTGAAGACTTTGATCTTATTTTTATGGATGTTCAGATGCCGGGGATGGACGGAATCGCGGCCACAAAGGCACTCAGGGAAAAAGGGTTTCATTCTATTCCCATCATTGCAATGACTGCGCATGCCATGAAAGATGATAAAGCAAAATGTCTTGAGTCAGGCATGGATGACTATATCTCTAAACCCATCAAAAGGGAGCAGGTCTTTAAGGTCCTCGAGAATTGGGTTTTTAATAAATGAAAAATACGGAGGGGATATGGATGACGGAGGGAATATGGGTGATAGACAAAACAAATTCATGGGAACCCGGGAAATCCGAAAGGGTTTTGAGCTGGATCTGCCCTCCTTGCAGAGATACATGGAGGAACATGTGGAGGGGTTCAGTGGAACGATTGAGCTAAGGCAGTTCAAGGGTGGCCAGTCAAACCCCACCTATCAGATTGCATCCGGGGGTAAAAAATATGTTTTACGCCGAAAGCCATCGGGAAAACTTCTAAAATCCGCCCATGCAGTTGACAGGGAATACAGGATTATCACTGCACTCGGGCAGACCCAGGTACCGGTTCCAAAAACATATGCCCTGTGTACGGATGATTCGATCATCGGCAGCTGGTTTTATATTATGGACTGTGTAGACGGCCGTATTTTCTGGGACTATGAGGGCATCCCGAGAGAGGAACGGCCCAAGATCTTCGATGCCATGAATGACACCATTGCCAAACTGCACCAGGTCGACTACCGGGCCATTGGATTGGAAGATTATGGGAAGCAGGGCAGTTATATCAGTCGCCAGATTTCCCGCTGGACAAAGCAATACGAGAATTCCGTTGAGGAGCGAAGCCCGGTTATGGATGAGCTTACTGACTGGTTACTGGCTCATGTCCCGGAGAATGACGAGACAACCATTGTTCACGGAGATTTCAGGATTGACAATATGATTTTTCATCCTGTTGAACCCAGAGTCCTTGCAGTACTGGACTGGGAACTTTCCACGCTGGGCCATCCCCTGTCGGATTTCAGCTATCACTGCATGGCCTGGCGGATACCCGTAGCGTTCAGTGGAATGGGATTGGCAGGGCTGGACCTCAAGGAAAAAAACTTTCCGACTGAAGAGGCGCATATTCAGGCCTATTGCAAAAGAACCAATAGAAATGAGATAGACAATATTAATTACTATATGGCGTTTAATTTTTTCCGCCTGTCCGCGATTATGTTCGGGATTAAAGGGCGCGTGAGGGACGGGACGGCCGCCAGTGATCAGGCGAAGGAAATTGCCTCCATACCCGAAATGTTAGCGGAGTTCGGGCTTAAGCAGATAGACAGTGAAC
>JAUXCK010000105.1 GCA_030618925.1 Desulfobacteraceae bacterium | reverse complement strand
TACGGTGTTGACCCGGATCACCATAATGGGAAACGTGAGAAACATGAACCAGATGCTGACAAAAAAAGATTTTTTTATTTCAGCTGTAGTGATCATGACTTATTTGAACTAAACCTTTTGCGTTTCAGCGCGTCCGAGAATGCCGGCCGGCCTGAATATAAGGATAAAGACCAGGATTAAAAAGGCAAAAATATCTTCATAGTCACTTAAAAGAAAACCGGTAAAAAAACTTTCCGCCATCCCGAGCACCAGACCGCCCAAAACAGCTCCGGGAATACTGCCAATCCCGCCTAAGACTGCAGCCACAAAGGCTTTTATCCCGGCGAGAAACCCGATATAAAAATTGATCTGGCCAATGTGAGATGCGATTAATATGCCGCCGATTGCCGCTGTTGCAGACCCGACAACAAAGGTAAAAGAGATGACACGGTTTACATCAATGCCCACCAGGGCGGCCATAATTTTGTCCTGGGCGGTTGCCCGCATGGCTTTTCCGATTTTAGTAAACTTGATCAGAAAGGTCAGGAACACCATAACAACGGCAGTGGTGATGAGGATCATCAGTTCCTGTGAGCTGAGCACATGGGCATAAGGTTCCCAAAAGTGGAAGTCAGGGATCAGGCTGGGAAATGGCAGAAAATCGGATGTCTGGGCCAGAAGTACATAGTTCTGCAGGAACAGGGACATGCCGATGGCGCTGATCAGGGCTGACAGTCGGGGGGCATTTCGAAGCGGCTTATAGGCCAGTTTTTCCACAGTGAACCCGTAAGCGCACGCATAGACAACCGCTGCCACTGAAGCCAGAACAATAACAGCCAGCTGATTCAGGCCCATCATTGTCAGGACGCTGGTCATGATCAGGGCAGTAAATGCACCGATCATATAAATTTCGCCGTGGGCAAAGTTGATGAGTTCGATAATCCCGTATACCATGGTATACCCGAGGGCAATAAGGGCATAGATGCTCCCGCGAACCAGACCTCCCAAAAAAAGCTCAAAAAGATACTGAAGATCCATCTTTGTGTTTTGCCCTCAGGTTGATACAGATACCAGGTGATCTAAAAATCAGGGAAAGTCGCTATTTTATTTCTACAAATTGTCCCTTTTCAACCTTGTACACAGAAAAACCGATGCCGGTGGCGTCCCCGTTTTCGTCAAACTTTATTTTTCCAAGCGGTGTGTCGACATATTCGGTCTTCAATGCTTTTGAGAGTTTGTCATAATCTGTGGATCCGGCCTTTTCGATGGCATTAAGGAGCGCCTGGGCGGCAGCATAGGCGCTATAGAAAAAAGCACCCGGGTCAGCGCCGTATGCCTCCTGGTGCGCTTTTTTTGCAGAAATGGCCAGAGGATTTTGGGATACGTCTTTGGGGCCTGTGGCATAAACGCCTTCCGCATATTTACCGGCGACTTTGATAAATGTGTCATCTTTCAAACCATCGGCTCCCAGGAGCATGGTATCCATTCTTTTTTTTCGCATCTGTGCCACTATTTTGGACGCTTCAGGATGATACCCGCCCCACACCACCAGGTCAGCCTTAGACCGTTTTATCTTCTGAACGATGGCCGAATAGTCTACAGCACCGGGTGAGACGCCCTCGAAAAGCAGTACCTGTATGCCTGCATCCTCAAACTTTTTTTTTGCAAGCTCTGCCGCACCCTTGCCATAGTCTCCCTTATCATGAATCACAGCCACTTTTTTGACCTTCAACACATTTGTTGCAAATTCCACCTGAAGTTTTGCCTGGGCATCATCATAGGCAATTGTCCGGTAGAAATTCGGGTAATCACCGCTCAGGGTGAGATCTGTGTTGGTGGCCGACGGGGACATGCAAATAATTTTTGCATCCTTGTAAATGCCGAGAGCGGTCTTGGTCGCACCGCTGCAGATGTGCCCCAAAACCACGTGGACCCCCTCTGAGACCAGCTTGGTGGCCGTGTTTGTTGCCACTTCCGGCTTGCACGCATCATCTTCTATGAGAAGCTCTACCTTTCGACCCAGGATGCCGCCCTTTGCATTTGCCTCTTTAACGACCAGTTCGGCGGCTTTAATAGATGGAATTCCGTAAGAGGCCAGGTCACCGCTGTGGGCCCCGGCCACCCCCAGCTTTATGGGTTCTTCGGCAAAACCAAGGCCTGATATCAAGACACTCATGACCACACCCGTAAAAATCATTGCACACATTTTTGCTACGGAATTCTTCTTCATAACAGCCTCCTTCTGGTAAAAAGTAATGGTGAATAGATAGTTTGTCGTTTAAATTTGATGGTTTCGCATATTTTTTAATTTATATCCTTTAAACCATTTCAAAGCTGAGAATCAATAGAAAAATGCTTTTCAGCCCAATACCCATTGCCCGGGAGGGTCCTTTACAGGAGATGCGGCGCGGTATTTTAATCGATAAATTATAATCGTTAGAAATAAATTTTGTTGTCTTATCATGATGATTATACTATTCAGGGGTAAAATCGTATTTACGGGTAGGATAGATCTTATGACGGAGGCTGAGGTATTGTGAAAAAATTCGGCCTGGTAGTAAAACCGGACAAAAAGGCGAACCAGAAAGCAGCAGAACTCGAAGCGTGGTTGAAGGACAGGCAGGTTGAAGTTGTACGGAAGGAACCTGATCTGCCCGGGGACAGGCTTCCGGCAGTTCGGTCAGCAGTTGCCCCGAAAGACCTTTTCTGCGTCTTCGTATTAGGGGGAGACGGCACATTTTTAAGTGCTGCCAGATGGATCGGAGACCAGGATATTCCTATCCTCGGCGTTAAATTCGGTGATGTGGGGTTCCTGGCGGAAACAACTGAAGGCGGACTTTTTAAGGTTGCCGAGGCTGTTTTAAATGACCGGTTTGAAATACGCTCGAGAACGCGTCTTGAGGTCAGCGTGCTGCGGAAAAAGAAGGAAGTCGCCAGAGAAACAATTTTAAACGACATCGTCATCAACAAGGGGACTCTGGCCAGGCTGGCCCGGATAGACACATATATAAATGATTATAAATTAACCACATACAAGGGGGATGGATTGATCGTTGCAACACCCACCGGATCGACGGCCTATTCACTGGCTGCCGGTGGACCCATTATTCATCCGGCGGTGTCCGGCATTATCATGACCCCCATCTGCCCCTTTACCCTGACCAACCGGCCATTGATTCTGCCGGATACGGCACAGATCAAAATCAGGCTGGCCAAAAAATCCTCTGACATCATGTTGACCTTCGACGGCCAGGAAGGCATCGAAATCAGTGATCAGGACGTTATCGTTGTTGAAAAAAGCATCCATCCCATCCGAATGATCATTATGCCGGGCCGGCGCTACTTTGATGTCCTGAAAGCAAAACTCAGGTGGAGCGGCAGTCGTATCTGAATCGCAGAAAGCATGATTGAGACAGAAGAAATGATGACACCTCGCCAGGAGACGCCACATGAAAAATCTGTTCGATAAAAGTGATGCAAAAAAAATCGTTCAGACATTTCCTGATGTTCCCGAAGCGCTGGCCCTCCGGGTGTATACTTCCCGTTTAATCGGCAGGGAACCAGGCCTGGTTTTGCACGGTGGCGGTAATACGTCTGTCAAACTTAAAATCAAAAATATACTAGGGGACGAGGAGGAGGTCCTTTTTGTAAAGGGAAGCGGCAGGGACTTGTCTACCATTGACCCAGAGGGATTTGCAGGGCTGGATCTCGGTTTTATCAGAAAATTTCGGCATCTCGCACATCTCACAGATGATGAGATGCAGGAACAATTATCAATTCGAAAGGTTCGTGCAAATTCCCCGGATCCCTCAGTCGAGGCCCTGCTGCATGCTTTCCTGCCCCACAGGTATGTGGATCACACGCATGCGGACAGCATTCTTGTTTTAACAAACCAGAAAGATGGACAAAATCTTGTGAAGCAGGCACTTGGCTCCGGGGTTGTTGTGCTTCCCTATATCATGCCCGGGGTTCCTTTGGCCAAAGGGGCGATCAAATTATATGAAGCGCATTCTGATGTTGAAGCCATTGTTGTCATGAACCATGGCATCTTTACCTTTGGTGATGATGCAGCTGCCTCCTATTCACGAATGATAGATTATGTGAACCGGGCAGAGATATTTATGAATCAAAATCAAACCAGAGTCCCGCACAGCAACCCTTCGGGCGCTTCCAGGGATGATGATATTAAGGCAGCAAGGGTGGTGCAATTTATTCGGGGCGCGTGTGCGCACAAGGACAAAAAGGGCAGGCTTCGCCGCTTCTATACGGAAATCAGGAGGGCGCCGGATATTTTAGACATCTCCCTGTCCGGGGATGCAGGGGAAATCTGCCGCACCGGCGCCATCACCCCGGACCATGTCATCCGGACAAAGAACCGCGCTGTGCATATCGGGCATATCCCGGAAACAGATGAGGCGCTGCAAAAAATTGTACATGAAGCAGTTGACGTGTATCAGAAGGCCTATAGAAAATATTTTTTAAGTCAGGTAAACGAAAAGCAGGTTAAGGTGGAGATGCTGGATCCTTTCCCGAGGATTTTTCTGGCAGCAGGCGTGGGAATTGTGGCACTGGGGTTGACGCGAAAGTCTGCCCGGATTGCCGCTGACATTGCCGAGCATACGATTCGTGTTAAATCTCTTGCCGGGGCAGCAGGCGGGTATGTCCCTATTTCGGATTCGCATGCCTTTGATATGGAGTACTGGCGCCTTCAGCAGAAAAAAGTATCCAAAGACCCGGGAGGGCCTTTAACGGGACAGGTTGCTTTAGTGACAGGTGCCGGTGGTGCTATAGGGTTCGGTATAGCAGACACGCTGATGGCAGCAGGCGCGGTCGTTGTGATCTCTGATATCGATGAACCCCGGCTGAAAAAAGTTCATTCTATCCTTGCTGAGAAATATCATGAGAGTCAAATCGAACATGTTGTCTTTGATGTGACAGAGTATGATTCTGTTGAAAACGGGTTGACAGAGATAAGCCAAAGGGTCGGCGGGATTGATACTGTCGTCCCCAATGCAGGCATCGCCCATGTGGCAACAATCGAAACCCTTGCCCCGGAAACATTTGAAAAGGTCATCGCTGTAAACCTGATGGGGGTTTTTAATATCATAAAGGCGTCTATTCCCATTTTTAAAAGACAGGGAACAGGCGGCAATATCATTCTGGTGAGCTCTAAAAATGTGTTTGATCCGGGCGCGGCGTTTGGCGCCTACAGTGCATCGAAAGCAGGTGCACATCAACTTTCCAAGATTGCCGCCCTGGAACTGGCCGATCTGGGCGTCCGTGTCAACATGCTGAACCCGGATGCCGTTTTTGGTGATCAAGAGGTCTCTTCAAAAATGTGGGACCTTATCGGACCCGACAGAATGAAATCCAGAGGATTGGACCCGGAGGGGCTAAAGGAATATTACCGTCAGAGAAACCTGTTGAAAATTTCGGTGCAGGCAGAGCATGTGGGGAATGCGGTTGTCTTTTTTGCCGGTGAGAGTGTTCCGACTACCGGGGCAACACTTCCCATTGACGGCGGCGTACCGGCTGCCTTTCCGAGATAATACCTGTTTTTATTTGAGCCTGACACGGAAATCGTGAAAAATAGCCGGTTATGAATGGACACTTGAAAGGAGATCAAGAAATGGCTGACTTAGATGGCGTAAAAGAATCCAAGAATTTTTATACCGATATTCCACAAAAAACAGAGGGCTTTTTTCTAAAAGGATCAAACTCTCTGGACTGGGGGATGAAAAATCGACTGGCTCGCATCTTTAACCCGGATTCCGGCCACACGGTGATGCTGGCAATAGATCATGGGTATTTTCAAGGGCCGACCACCGGTTTGGAGCGGATCGACGTTAATATTCTTCCTCTCGTCCCTTATGCCGACACCCTGATGCTCACCAGGGGCATACTCAGAAGTATTGTTCCCCCATCCGTCACAAAGCCCATTGTACTCAGGGTATCAGGGGGGTCCAGCATTCTCAAGGAACTCTCGAATGAAGAGATTGCCGTCGATATTGAGGACTCACTTCGGCTGAATGTCTGCGCAATGGCGGTGCAGGTGTTTATTGGCGGTGAGTACGAAAAACAGTCCATCATGAACATGACCCGGCTGATAGACATGGGCATCCGATATGGAATCCCCACTCTGGCCGTCACAGCCGTTGGCAAGGATATGGCCAGGGATGCCCGGTACTTCAGGCTGGCCACCAGGCTTTGTGCCGAGCTTGGCGCCCAATACATCAAATCCTATTATATTGAAGAGGGTTTTGAAACCATTACGTCCTGCTGCCCGGTCCCCATTGTCATCGCAGGCGGAAAGAAAATTCCTGAACTGGATGCCTTGACCATGGCGTATAATGCCATTCAGCAGGGAGCCGGCGGCGTGGACATGGGGCGGAATATTTTCCAGGCTGAGTCCCCGGCAGCAATGATTCAGGCAGTTCGGACGGTGGTCCATGAAAATGAAAAGCCGGATAAAGCGTTTGATCTTTATAACACATTGAAAAATCAATAAATTTCATATACCCCCCTTTTTCCCCAAAGGGGGGTATCGACAACCCATGGCGGCAGGAGTGGCGGGATTTTGCTGTGCCAAACGGGCTTATCTGCAGAAAATGTGAAAATCGCTCACATCAGGTCAAAATCAGATGGAACCGGTTTTCTGAATTACCCGGGTCTTGTTTCTCCGGCAATGTTAAGACAGATAGTCCAGGGCAATTTTTAACATTCGCCGGATCGGTTCGGCAGCCCCCCAGAGAAGTTGATCGCCCACTGTGTAGAGTGTCAGGTATTCAGGGCCCATATTCAATTTTCTGATTCTGCCGACAGGAACACGGAGTTCTCCAGTGACAGCTGCCGGCGACAATTGTTTGATCGTATCTTCTTTGGTATTGGGTATCACCTCAACCCAATGATTGGCATCCGCGATGATCCTGGTCAGCTCGTCAACCGGGATATCCCTGTTCAGCTTAATGGTCAATGCCTGGCTGTGACAGCGCATCGAACCGATTCGAACGCAGAGGCCGTCAATCGGTATAGGCGGCTTTGTTTGAAGAATCTTATTGGTTTCTGAAACGCCTTTCCACTCCTCGCGTGTCTGTCCGGTCTCCATGGGCGTATCAATCCACGGGATAACACTGCCGGCCAGGGGGACACCAAAATTTTCATCAGGAAAATCTTGAGAATTCATGGTTTCAATCACCTTGCGGTCAAGCTCCCGTATGGCAGCAGACGGATCATTTAACAGTGATTCAGAAGCGTCGCCAATCGCAGACATCTGGGCGACAAGCTCACGCATATTTTTTGCACCTGCCCCTGAAGCGGCCTGATAGGTCATTGATGTCAGCCACTCGATAACGCCTTGTTGAAACAGCCCTCCCACCGCCATCAACATTAAACTCACCGTACAATTGCCACCGATGAACTCTTTTATGCCGGCATCAAGCGCCTTATCTATTACATCGCGGTTGACCGGGTCTAGGACGATGATGCTGCTATCTTCCATGCGAAGGGCTGATGCTGCATCGATCCAATATCCTTTCCAGCCGGCACCCCGAAGCTCAGGGTAGATTTTCTGGGTGTACCCGCTGCCCTGACAGGTCACGATGATATCCATGGCAGACAGCTTCTCCACATCATACGCATCCTGCAGAGGTGGTATGTCTGATCCGAAATCAGGTCCAATATCAGGGCCTGCTTGCCCCACCTGAGAAGTGGAAGCAAAAAGCGGCTCAAAACCTTTAAAATCATTTTCTGCAATCATTCTCTCCATGAGAACAGATCCGACCATGCCTCGCCATCCTATGATACCCACTTTTTTCATGAGACGTCCCTTGCTTGCGGTTTTTCGGGGTTCTGATTTTTATCTGAAACACCCTGTTCCCCGCCGGCGGATTGATTCGGGGTGTTCGTTTGACACTAACCAGTTAAAAAAATACAGAAAATTTTCATTATGTCAAGTAAAGAATCCCCAGCGAAGAATTCTCAGGTGAAATTATCTGTTGTGTTTTTGGGTTGAATTTTCAATAATCATTTACTGCCGATCAACACCATGCTTTCCGGGTCATACAGATGGCGGATAGACCGATCCCGCCGGGACCGGGCCATGACCGGGCAGGTCTGTTCTATGAACCCCGACAGATCGTTCCTTAATAAGTGACCTATCGGGAATAAGTGATCAATCGGGTTAATTTAGAAAGGGGAGGAAAATAATGCGACATGCAATGTTCACTGTCAATTCTGTCACGAGGGGGCACCATGTGACTTGTTTTCTGGTTGTCATGATCAGTTTG
>JAUXCK010000288.1 GCA_030618925.1 Desulfobacteraceae bacterium | reverse complement strand
TTTATAATTTAACTTTTAATTAATGCTTAAAAATTTTAATGAGTTCTCGACACGCGCTTAAATTTAACAACAGCGGGTTTTCAAACTCAGCCTTTAGTGATACCAACGGTGCATTATCTTCTAACCTTCTTAAATTTAGATAGAGCGGATTTTTGGGTCTTGGCCGCCGTCATTGTCACCTTTTTATCCTTGGGCGCGGCAGTCTTTGCCATTCTCTCTTCCTGCTCTTTTGCTCTCTTCTGTCTGATGGCGTCCTCTTCTGCCTCACGTTTTGCAACTTCTTCTGCTTTAGCCTTTGCTTCAGCATCAGCTTTCGCTTGGGCTTCTGCCTTGGCTTTTGTTTCCGCTTCGGCTTTAGCTTTAACCTCGGCCTCTGCCTCTGCCTTGGCCTTTGCTTCGGCCTCTGCCCTGGCCGCTGCATCGTCTTCGGCTTTTTTGGCTACAGCTTCTTTTGCCGGTTCCGCAGGTGCAGCGCCTGATCGTTTATCAAACTGCGGAGGCGGTGGTTTAAGAACACAGTCCTTTGCCGCTGCTTCCTTTGCCGTTTCCTTTGGCGCTGCTTTCTTTGGCGCAGCCTTTTGGGGAGCCGCTTTTTTAGCAGCCGCCTTCTTGGGCGCTGCTTTCTTTTCTTCCTCGATTTTGAGATCAGGTTTTGGGGCAAGAGATGCGAAATCAATATCCACATCATCGAGTTGTTTTTCAATCCCGGCAACGTCAGTTGCCATTCCGCCGTCCATAATGAGATCGATGAAAGCCCTGGTCATCCTGACAGCCTCCGGGTGTCTCATGATCAATATGTCTGATCCGCCCATAAGGTATACAACTGCACAGACAGCTTCCATTAAAATTCCGCGTTTTTCCGGATCGCCAAGGGTGGGGTCCTCTTCGGCCGTCTGTTTGGCTTCCTTGCACTTCCACACTTCGTTGCCGAGGTTGTTTATCATGGGAAACTGCAGCTTGTCATCTCCCTGGGACATGGCAGCCATTTTGAGTCGTTCCATGACCGAATAGCTGTATTCCAAACCATATCCAAGACCGCCTGTGGTGGGATCGACAATAATTCTGTCCATGGGCATTCCCAGATTCTCAAGCAGAATATTGACCTGTTTGGCCAGGTTTACGTCAATGGGAGAGGAAGAGATTAATGTATGGCCAAACCCCATGGCAGAGGCCCCGATCGCCTTATGATTTTTATCTTCCACAGGGCCGAGTGTCAGATTTTCACCTTCGCACTCTTCTGATATTTTTTTCAAAACATCTTCATCTTTCTGGGGAGATGCACAGCCCCAGACAATCAGCGGTACATTAATGGCGCCCATAACTTTTTTAACGGTTGCCGTCGCGTCCTCAGGACTGGCATCCTCGCCGTTCGGGTCAATGCTTTTCAGCTGGAGAACGATCATGTCGGCACCGAAATCATCCACACATTTTTTTGCCCATGCTGCCGGGTCGGAAACCACATCTTTGAAATGGCTAAGAGCCGCCTCAGGCCAGTCTTCCGGTTCCATATCCCAGATTTCCATGGCGATTTTCGGCTTGTGGGGCATGTCTCCTTCAAACAGATAAAACGGATAACATGTTTCCCCCCCAACGGTGACCGCGGTGTCACCCTTGCCGATTGAAATCTCCTTAATGCCGCTCGCATAGGATTCTTTTACAATTTTAAAGCCCAAAATTACCTCCTCATCGATAAACCGATTTCAGTGTTGAAGGTTTTTAATATGAATAATATTTTTCTTGCCTTTTAAGTGCTTTCTCTTGATTTTATGGTTATTTTTTCTTTTTCCCCCTTTCATTATCGAATTTATGTTTTATCATTATTTTATGGTATTATCATCTACGTCGGTAGATGGATGATTTTAAGTGCCTGCTGGTCAGACTGCCGGCCCGGTGCGAACCGAAAAAGCGTTCCGTACCTGTCACAAGCTCGACACAGGCCCTGAAAAGATTTATAAAAAAACCAAACAATCTTTTTACATTGAGAAATCGGCTTTGTCAATAAATAGTGTTCATTCATAAATGAAAAATTTTTCATTTATGAATGAACACCAAACCAGGAACCCGGAGAAACATAAAGAAATGCGGCACCCTGAGAATGTCGGATCCGGTCGGAAACAGGGCCGGGAAAAAATAGACTTGATATTTTATTCAATTTTATATAAATTTAAATGTTACGCCGAACAAGGCTGTGGAATACGACGATACAAGGAGTGATACATATGCCGGTTTATGAATTTGAATGCCCGGAGGGGACGGTCTCTGAAAAATTGGTAAAAATGGGAACTCAGGAGATCAGGTGCCCGGAATGCGGGAAAAAGGCAAAAAAAATCTTATCCCAGTGCACATTTGAGTTGAAAGGTAGCGGGTGGTATGCAGACGGATATGCTGCCAAAAAATAAAATGGTTTAAAATTAAGGGGGTTATTATGCCCATATATGAATTTGCCTGTAAAAAATGCGGCCAGGAGTTTGAGGCGCTTTTTCTGTCTCAGGACGATCCTGACCCGACATGTCCCAAATGCCAAAGTAAAAAAGTCGAGAAACTCATCTCTGCCGGCAGTGTCCGGCCCAACGGCATCCCTACCGGTTCCGGCGGGTTTAAGGCACCGGCCTGTGCACCATCAGGCGGCTGAGGGATTTAAAACCTTCCCCGGTCCGGGGAGAAAACGGGGTTTGAGTGAAGCCGGTGTCGAAGGCGGGTGTAACGCTTTCATCAAGCGCCGAATAGTCATCTGATCCTGAAAATGTCCGTGGCAAGATCATAAGCACTTTTGCCTACAACAGAAATGGCCTCTTTTTTGTACAGCGTGAATATTTTCGTGGTATAGCCCGCGTTTTTTTGATTTTCCCATGCCTTTTGGATTATGGTAATCCACATCATTTCGCAGCTGGACCAAAAATGAAATACAGAATCGATTCAAACAGGGTTAAATCACGATAAAGGAAAATAGCATGGGTCTTCCCATTATCATACAGGGCGGTATGGGTGCAGGCGTTTCCTCCTGGCCGCTGGCAAAAGCGGTTTCCCGGACAGGCCAGCTCGGGGTCATTTCAGGCACTGCCCTGGATGCTATTATAGCCCGAAGGCTGCAAATGGGCGATCCTGAAGGACATTTACGCCGGGCCCTGGATCATTTTCCTTCCCCGGACATGGCCGGGAGAATTTTAGATGCATTTTTCGTTTCCGGCGGCAAGTCAGAAACCGACTCTTTTAAGTCAAGCCCTGTGCTGAGACAAAATCCAGGGCAGATGTTAACGGAATTGACGGTAGTTGCCAATTTCGCTGAGGTTTTTCTGGCAAAAGAAGGGCACAGCCACCCTGTTGGCATTAATTTGCTTGAAAAAATTCAACTGGCAAATTTGCACGCCATTTATGGCGCCATGCTCGCAGATGTCGACTATGTCATTATGGGAGCAGGGATTCCCAGGGAAATTCCAGGCGTCCTCGACAAACTGGCAGGTCATGAAAAAGTGTCGTTGAAAATTTCAGTCCATGGCGCAACAGCCAAAGATGATTTTCGGATTCATTTTGATCCAGTCGCCTTTTTCTCAAGACAATTGCCGGGACTGAAACGCCCCGGGTTTTTAGGGATTATTTCGTCAGTAACGCTGGGGCTGCTGCTGGCCAAAAAATCTACCGGGAAAGTGGATGGTTTTATCATCGAAGGCCCTTCTGCCGGCGGGCATAATGCACCGCCAAGAGGCAAACTTACTTTAAATCAAAAGGGAGAGCCGGTTTACAGCAGGAGGGATGAGGCGGACATCAAAAAAATTTGTGCTCTGGGACTGCCTTTCTGGCTGGCTGGATCCTATGGGAGCCCGGAGAAGCTGAATGAGGCACTTTCTCTGGGCGCCAGCGGAGTGCAGGTGGGAACGGCTTTTGCCTTTACCAAAGAGTCTGGATTTTCGGAATCAATTAAGAGAAAAGCGATTCAAAAAATCATCCAGGATACTGCAGAAGTGTTTACCGATCCCCTGGCGTCCCCCACGGGTTTTCCCTTTAAGGTTCTCAATTTGGAAGGAACGCTCTCTGAGGAGGCGGAATACCGGAGGCGCCCCCGTGTCTGCAATCAGGGGTATCTCCGCCATATGTATAAAAGGCCGGATGGCTCAATAGGGTATCGCTGTCCTGCAGAACCTGTGGAGGCGTATGTAAAAAAAGGGGGGCATTTAGAGGATACAAAAGGAAGGAAGTGTTTGTGCAACGGGTTGTTGACCAATCTTGATTTGGCTCAGCAGTATAAGAACGGTTATATGGAAAAGCCGCTGGTGACAATAGGCGACGACATTTTATCATTGTCCCGGTTTCTCAGAAACGGGAATGTTTTTTATTCGGTGAATGAGGTTATCGAGAGTTTGCTGACGCGTGTCCATCCATAACGATCTATTTGAGATTGGGTGCCGACCAAAGGCAGCCACGGCAAAATAGAGAATTTGATGAACCCTAGTGCTGTGTCTTCTTTTCCGGTGCTTTCTCAACAGTCTCGGGTATTTTAACATCTTTTTGCTCTGGTTTCTGCTCGGGTGGGACTGCCGTTGATGCCAACACCCATTTCCC
>JAUXCK010000236.1 GCA_030618925.1 Desulfobacteraceae bacterium | reverse complement strand
TTGTCTGCATCAAACAATATTTTTGCTTCAATTGTTTCAGGAATATGATCTCCGCGAAACCGGTGTGTTTTGATGCAGTGGATAACGTTTTCCTTTTGTTTTTCAGAGAGAGGGGCTTCTTTTAGGAGATTGATGGCCATTTCCGCTCCCTTTTCCGCATGACAGATCTGTCCATTTGATCCGTCCTGATGACACCTGCCGATATCATGAAGATATGCGGCAGTGAGGAGCACATCCATATCCGCTTTTTCAACGGAGCCAATGCGTTCACACAATAAGGAGACGCGGAGGGTGTGCTCCCAGTCATGACTCCCTCTGGCCGCTTTACATATGTGTTCAGCTTTTTTTTTAATGTTTTCCACAGTTCTTGCTTCCTGTCGGAATAAAGTTCCGTTTAAGCTCAGATATACGCTATCGATACATAAGATTAGGTGGGAGCGGCGTCTCGCCGCTCCCACACCATTTTTTATCCAATCGGAACATATTTATGACAACCACTCCCTCTGGAACATGAATAATTTAAAAATATCATCTCACACCCATCATCAAATCTTTGGCGGCTTCTGTGAGATTCATGATAGACTCTGTTTAAATCAGCCAGGGAAAATGACTCGGGAAAAGTCAACGGCGTCGTCTTTGACGTAAAGCCCAGCGAAAATCGTCCGGGCTTGAAAAGTGATATCACATTCCTGACCACAGCCGGAAAATCAGAGAAAATCATATTGGTTTCAAAACTCGAATAAGAGCTGTTTTTCTGAGGCGTGACATGAATGGTTAAATAGGTGTCCCCGGATATTCCGTTCATGGAAAACCCGGCAGGTGAAAAAAAATGGCTGTCCCAAATGACCCCGGGCAGGATTTCTTCAGCACACCAGGGGATCGTTTTCAATTCAGATATTTTTTCAGAAGGGGTGATGAAGAGTTCAATCACCGATGGCGCCAGATCGTACATCAGCAGCTGCAGTAATGAGCCGCGGTCTTCATTCCCTGCTCCGGGAGAGGACTGGAATAAATGGATATGATCCTCCCCTTTCGGCCCAAGGCGATCATATCTGCCCGGAAAATATGTTTCTAATTTTGTGACTTCTTCCTCAAAACTGGCGGGTTGTTCCCGTGGATATACCGGATGCTTTCGTTCATATAACAGGCGCGCGATACGATCATGACCGGTAATGCGAATCATTTCAGGTATTGCATCGATCAGTCTGGTCTGACCGCACGTCATCATCACGATGCGATCGTCCCACACAAAAAGGCTTGATTCTGACAGGAGATACGCATCCAGATGTCGGGTTGAGATTTTGCTGATGATTTTTGCCAGGCTTGCCTCGACCACCCTTTCCCATCGGCCGTCATGATTGTCACGCAGTCCGTTAAGAGGGGCGGAAAGCATCAGGTCGATTTTTTTTTCATGGCCTTCATATCTGTCGATGGTATTTTGCACCCAGGTCTCCTTGCCAGGCATAAACGTTCATCCGGGAAACTGAAAAGTGTCCAAAAGGGATTCGTGGATGGACACTATCTGAAAATCGATTTATATAATGCTGGTATCTTGATTTCAAGAGGTGTATGGGGTAGATGGGAAGAAAATGGGGATTCTTTATATCTGCGGAGGTGATTGATGGGAGAATATAATAGGGAGATACAGGAAGCAGCGTCTATTTTATCTCGGTCCACCAGGGCAAGCGCGAGTTCCGGTGCAGGGTTCTCTGCAGAGAGCGGCATTTCCACATTTCGGGACCCCGGCGGGATCTGGGATCAGATAGATCCCATGGAAGCAGGCACTGTCGAGGGATTGATCCGTACAATCGACAAGAATTCAGAAAAGCTGGTGCCCCTGTTCCTCAACATGCTTGATTCATTTGAGCAGGCAGATCCAAATCCCGGGCATATGGCTCTTGCCGCCCTTGAAGAACTGGGGATTTTGCAAATCGTCATTACACAGAATGTGGACAACCTTCATCAGGAAGCCGGAACGTCAAACCTGGTCGAGGTCCACGGCAATTTGTTTCAGATGGTCTGTATGGGGTGCAGCAGGAGGAAGGGGGTGGACCGGCGGTCCCATATCAAAGCTGTAAGAGAGAAACTGCTGGCCATTAAGGGGTTTGATCTGACCAGCCTGCTGACGCTGGCGCTAAATTGTGACATATGCGGTTCAGTCATGCGCCCGGATGTTGTGATGTTTGGAGAGGCGGTCAAGGATCTCAACCGGGCGTTTCAAATCTGTCTTGACACCGACACAATGCTGGTGCTGGGGACTTCCGGGGTGGTCTACCCGGCAGCTTCGTTTCCCAGAGAGGCAAAGAAAGCCGGGGCCAGCGTCATTGTGATAAACCCAACGGAAAATGCCTTTGGAGATGTGTCAGATGTTTACATTCCCATGAGAAGCGGTGAAGCATTGCCGTTGATTGTGGCGCAGATCCGAAAAAATATTGATTAGTGCAGCCTTATGCTATCCGCATAAACCTGTCACCAAAGTGTAAATTCAATCTATGAAACCTATTGTTGCCATAGTGGGCAGACCCAATGTCGGAAAGTCAACCCTGTTTAACCGGATTACCCGTAAAAGGGATGCCCTGGTTGATAACCGCCCGGGTATAACAAGGGATCGTCACTACGCTGATGCAAACTGGGATGATGTGGTGTTTACCCTGGTCGATACCGGCGGATTTTCCGATGATGATCAGGATAAATTTTCCGGCCAGATCCGTTTTCAGGTTCATCAGGCAATTGATGATGCTGACGCAGTCATTCTGGTGCTGGATGGCAAAGGGGGAATTTCCCCATTTGATGCCGATATGATTGAAATGTTCAGAAGTGTATCTATCCCGGTTTTTTACGCCGTCAACAAAATCGACGGGGAAGAACAAGAAGAAAGGCTCAATGATTTTTACGGTCTTGGCATTGATTCATTTTTTCCGATCTCGGCTGAACACGGGTATGGTATTTCTGATTTTTTAGATAAAATGGTTTTATCCCTTCCAAAATCACCTTTGGAATTGTCTGAAGAGATGATCAATCTCGCAGTCGTGGGGCGCCCCAATGTGGGAAAATCATCGCTGATCAACCAGATTCTGGGGGAAGATAAGCATCTGGTCAGTGCGCTTCCCGGCACAACGCGGGACGCGGTTGATTCCATATTTAACGCAGGGACCCAAACATATCGTCTTATTGATACTGCCGGGATCAGGCGAAAAGGGCGGGTTAAAAAGAAAATCGAGAAATTTTCCATTATCAAAGCCTTAAGGAGTCTTGAGGCGTGTGATGTGGCCCTGATTGTGTTTGATGCCGATGAAGGCATCACGGATCAGGATATAACAGTCGCCGGATACGCCTATGATAGAGGATGCGGGTGCATTTTTGTGATCAATAAATGGGATTTGGTCAAAAAGGATCATAAAACAGTTAACACTTATTATGATCAGGTAAGGATGAGTGCAAAATATCTGAATTTTGCACCTGTCATAACAATTTCAGCGCTTACAGGCCTCAGGGTGCAAAAGATTTTGAGCCTGGTAGATTCGGTTTTTGAACAGTACACAAAGCGCATCGGCACAGGGGTGTTGAACAGGATTATCGAAAAGGCCATAACGAATAATGAACCCTCTCTTTACAGGGGCAGGCGGCTCAAATTTTATTATTCAGCCCAGGTATCCGTCAGACCGCCCACATTTGTATGTTTTGTAAATTATCCGGGTCAGGACCATTTCTCGTATAAGCGATACCTGGTGAATCAGATCCGGGAGAAGACAGGCCTGGATATGACACCGATCCGGTTGTATTTTCGCCTCAGGACCGGAAGGATTGAATTTGGCCGGAAAAAGAAGGGGAAAAAAGGGTCTGGAAGAAAGGGATAATGTTTTGGATCTTTTTGAATATCAAGCAGATAAAGAAGTTAAAGCTGCAAGGCCGCTGGCAGATCGAATGCGGCCCCGGAAACTAAGTGAGTTCGTGGGACAAGGGCACATGACGGGCCAGGGCACACTCATTAGCGGTGCCATAGAAGAGGACAGAATTTTTTCCATGATTCTTTGGGGGCCGCCGGGATGTGGCAAAACCACGCTTGCAGGCATTATTGCCAATGAAACCCGATCCAATTTTGTTCAGATCTCAGCTGTGCTTTCAGGAATAAAAGAAATACGGTCTGTCATCCAGGAGGCCAGGCACAAGCTGACACTTTTTCGGAAAAAAACAATTCTGTTTGTGGATGAGATTCACCGGTTTAATAAGGCCCAGCAGGATGCATTCCTCGGGCATGTGGAAAGCGGGTTGATCACTCTGATTGGCGCCACCACGGAAAATCCTTCTTTTGAAGTGATTTCTGCGCTGCTTTCACGATGCCGCGTTATCGTGCTTGATCCGCTTTCACCGGACGAGATCGCGGTTGTTCTCGATCGTGCCTTAAAGGACAAGGCAAGGGGTTTGGGACAAATGGGTCTTGTCCTTGAAAAGGAGGCCTTGCATCACCTCGTCAGGATTTCGGATGGTGATGTCCGAACGGCTTTAAACGGCCTGGAAATTGCCGCGTCCATCGTATCCCCGGGGGGGTTGCCGACCCGGGATTCAGATGAAAAGACAGGGAAAGCGAATTCTATTCACCTTCACGATCTGGAAAATGCCCTTCAGAAGAAAGCGCTTATTTACGATAAGGCCGGAGAAGAACACTATAATCTAATATCTGCTTTCCATAAAAGCATGCGGGGGAGTGATCCGGATGCAGCGGCTTACTGGCTTCTCAGAATGCTTGAGGCGGGTGAGGATCCCCTTTTTTTGGGTCGAAGGATGGTCCGGTTTGCATCCGAGGATGTGGGGAATGCTGACCCGAATGCCCTGCGCATGACCCTTGCGGCTGTAGAGGCTTTCAGGTTTCTCGGGCATCCTGAAGGTGACCTCGCTCTTGTGCAGGCTGCCGTATATCTGGCAACAGCTCCCAAGAGCAATAGTTTATATCAGACATTGAACAATGTGAGATCCATGATTAAAAATACAGGGCCCCTGCCGGTACCGCTGCATATTAGGAACGCGCCCACAAGAGTGATGAAAGACCTTGGATACGGCAAAGGCTATAAATATCCCCACGATTATCAAGATGCGTTTGTTCCCGGGTCTTATCTGCCGGATAAGCTGATAGACCATCTATTTTACGTTCCCGTTCAACGCGGGTATGAAAAGACGATAAAACAGCGGCTTGATAAATGGCGGCAGCTTAAACAGAAATCATCAGAAAAGTTTTGACACAATTAACCCATATGAGGTAAAATTATAGCCATTCATATGATGCATCCC
>JAUXCK010000020.1 GCA_030618925.1 Desulfobacteraceae bacterium | reverse complement strand
TATCAGTTGTATTGTTCTGTAACGTCGGCAGTGCAACCTGAACAGAATAAGACTCTGATGTCTTATGGTAAGCCACACGGACCACATGGTAATGTTCACCATCAAGCGTGACAGGTTGTGAGGCCAGTAGCTCAGAGTACCTCATGTACATAAATACAGAAAATAATTAACCATATTGTGCTTGCCTACATCTATATCTGCAGAACGCACAAGAGAGTTTAGGGCTGGCAGGGTTTGATTATACATTCGATAATGAACTTCATGTGTTGACTGAATTTTATTTTAATGACCAGGGGAAAAGCGACTATCATGAGTATGACGTTTACGACTGGCTGCGCTACTTTTCAGGTGAGATCAAAACAATCACCCGGGCCCAGTGGGTTTTGTATGCCGCTTATCCCGTCACAGATCTCCTGACAATCGGGGGCTCAACCATCACGAGTTTGAGTGACGGAAGCCTGGTGTTCGTACCCACAGCCGCCTATAATCTGATGGACAATCTGGACATCGACCTGTTCGGGAATATCTATATCGGTTCGGATGGCAAAGCCTATGCATCCAATCTGGGAAATGGCGCAATCATCCGCATGCGGCTTTATTTTTAGACAGCAGGAGGGGTTATATATGAGACAACGATTTTTCACCTGGCTCGCACGTGTCACCTGTCAACGGGCGCTTGTTGTGTTTTTAATCTGTGTTGCAGTGACGGTCATTACAGGTGTCCTGGCGGAAAGGATCCGTATGGACATGACATGGAGCGCGCTCGTGCCGGAGAATCATCCCGCCAAAGATACAATGGAGCGTGTCATCGATCAGTTCGGCGCCGCCACCCAGATCATTGTCGCACTCGAAGGGCCTGGAAAAGAAGAGCTGGCTGAAGCGGCAGAGGCACTTGGCGAAGCATTGCAAAAACTGACGTTTACGGTCCCGGCAGTCGGTAAAGGTGACACCCCCCGGACCTATAAGGTGGCAAAACGGGTTCAGGTGAAGTATGAAACAGAATTTATCAAAAACCACGGGTTGATGCTTGTTAAGGCAAAAGATCTCAACAATCAGAGAAAATTATATGCCGATTATAATCTGGTTCCTTTTCTGACCCACATGAATGATATTCTTGAAAACGAATATGTTCAAAATTCAGACAACCTGACAAAACAGGAAAAGGAGGCTGTGCGGACTCTTGATGGTATGTATGATTTTGTTGAATCCCTTTCTCCCGGCAGCACAAATGATGAAAAAACAGTTCAGGGTTCTGTTGATGCCATGACCATCGGGGACGGATACGCCCTGTCAACGGACAAGGAGATGCTGCTTCTTTTTATTACCCCCACCATCAGCCTCAACGACCCTTTTGATATAATGGTCGTCATGGTGAATACCATTGACAAAAAAGTGGCAGAGATTGTGGACAACTATCCGGGAATAACCGCGGGATTGACAGGCGGGCATGTGATCAGCCGCGATGAGATGGAAGCAGGGATGGCGGATACGGCACGAAATGTGTTAATCGCTTTTATCGTTATTCTCATGGTATTTGTCATATCATTCCGCATGTTGAGCGGGCCGCTCCTGGCCATGATTGTTCTTCTGGCAGGTATCACCTGGGATATGGGGCTGGCCTATCTCTTTATCGGGCGCTTGAACATCATGACCGCAGTGTGCGCCGTTGTCCTGATCGGGCTGGGAGTTGACTTTGCCATTCACATTATTTCAGCGTATTCAGAATTCCGCCATAAGGGGTTTTCGATTGAAGACGCTCTGTACCAGTCATTTTCACGAATCGGTGGGGGGCTTATCACCGGGGCGGTCACCACTGCTTTTGCGTTTCTTTCACTCCTTCTTACTTCCTACCCGGCTTTCAGAGAGTTCGGGTTTGTTGTGGGTATTGGCATCATAACCTGCCTGCTGGCATCTCTGTTTTTTCTCCCCTCGGCAATTGTCCTGAAGGAAAAAATCTGGAAAAAAATTCGGGGCGAAAGAGAAATCAAAAGATTAAATATGGAATTCAGATTTCTGGGTAAAATCGCAGAGCAGGTGACGCGGTTTTCATGGGTGACGGTGATTGTTACGATTTGCCTGACCGGTTTTTTTATGATGTTCATCGGCAGGGTCACAATGAATGAAAATTACATGGACATGGAGCCCGAAGGATTGGAATCGGTCAGGCTCCAGCGCGAAATACCAAAACGGTTTAATATTTCGCCTGATAACATGGTGGCAGTCACGGATTCCATTGAAGAGGCAAATCGTCTGACAGATCTTTTGAATGAACGGCCTGCCATCGGTTTTGTTGAATCGATTACAGATTACATGCCGTCCATGGAGAAACAGAATGCCCGGGCGCCGATTGTAAGAACCATTGCCCACATGCAGAAGAAGCTTCCTTCGCTGCAGCCTGTCAATAAGGATGAGCTGATGGAGCAGCTCTACCGGTTCAGTGACAACCTGACCGAAATGTCATCCATGGCCTTCCTCAGTGGACTGGACAAGGTTTTTGACAAGACAAATTTTTTTCTGGGCCTTGATGAAGAGGGAGAGCAAAAAGGGGTTAATCGTGTCGAGGAAGTGATAAAAAGGATTGAAGACTCAGAAAATGTCGCAGCTTACCTTGCATGGTATCAGGATCTGTTTCGGGAATTCATGAAGCGCCGGGTCAGCGCCATGGCCAATTCAGAGCCGATCACAATGAATATGCTTCCTGATTCCGTGAGAGAAAGATTTGTCAGCGAGGATGGCACCCATTTTCTTGTCATCATGTACTCAAAGAAAGATATCTGGGACGGTCTCCTGACCTCGTCGTTTCTTGAAACCATTACCCGGGATGTGCCGGGTGCATCCGGAATGCCGGTGATGATGAAAGCAATGGTACAGACCGCTACAGAACAGGGCGCCCTGGCATTACTATATGCATTCATTGCTTTTTTTGTCATCCTGATGATTGATTTCCGAAGTATTAAAACAACACTCATCGCGACCCTGCCTTTGATTTTGACCCTCATTTGGATGCTGGGTATCATGGGCCTTACCGGGTTTCCATTTTCAATCATCAACATCATCGGTCTGCCGCTGATCCTGGGGATCGGCATAGACGACGGGGTTCATATCATTCACCGCTACAAGGTAGAGGGCCGAACAAATCTTTCTTATACGGTATCGAGCATCGGGAAGGCCATTTTTTTGACCACAGTGACCACTCTGCTGGGTTTCGGCTCACTGATACCGTCAACCTACAGGGGGTATGGAAGTCTTGGGACCCTGGTCGTCATGGGGATCGGTCTCTGTTTTTTAATGTCCGTTGTTATCCTTCCGGCGATCCTGAATATTGTGTGGGGCAGGGAGAAAAAGGACACAGGGTTTTTTCATGCAGGGCCTCCGATAGGTGCAGCTGAGACGAGGGGAGGATGATATTTGCCGGATCTGCTTAGGTCTGAATCACTATAAGGGGAGGAAAACCATGAAATGTCATAAATGTAAGACAGACATAAAAGAAGGTGAGCAAAGAGATCACCATGAGGGCATTCTCTGTGAAGATTGCTATATCGATGTATTGTATCCTGCAAAATTCTGCGACCCGTGGGCTGATTTTGCGGCAAAATCCTTTATTGAACATAATCTGGATATTGATATAAATGAGAACCAGTCAAAGATACTCCGGGTACTGAAGGAAACCGGGGGCGTCGAGCCCATAGGCTTAATGGAAAGATTAAAAGGTCAGGTGTCCCCCGAGGACGGGGAAAGAGAATGTGCCGCGCTAAACCGTATGGGTAAGATACGGATCGAAAACAGGGACGGATCAGTGATGATACGATTGGCATAGTCGAAAAGGAGGTGTGTCATGCATGAAATATTGATTTGGATATATTTAACCAACTCAGTTTTATTGATCAATCACGAGATCGACTCGGCATACTGGAAAGAATGGGAGTTGTTTAAATTGCCAGGGGGCATTACCGGGTTTCTCCTCATGCATTTTCCCCTGTTATTCTTGATTCTGATCGGGCAAATTCTTGTTGTTAAAGGCTCCCTTGCCGGCCTGTTCTTCTCAATGGGGTTAAGCTTAGGTGGCATTTTTGCATTTTCCATCCACACCTATTTTATTAAAAAGGGCAGGGATGAATTTAATGCACCCGTCTCACTATTTATACTAAGCGCACTGCTGGTGGTATCAATACTTCAGATGATCATGACCATTTACCTGTTAAAGCAATAAATATGCGCATGGACACAAGAAGGGTTAAGGCCCTAGTTTTTTCTTTCTCAGAGACAGTTCGGGCGTCAAATGTGGATAGTATATATATATTTTGATGGTTGGCCTGAAAAAATTAATTAAATGCCGGAACCATACTCTTTTCAGAAAAGGAGATCAATTTTTTATTTCATCTACCGGCTGACTGTCATAAACTTGCCACAGCCTGTATAAGGTTCTACCCATTGTTTTTCGTTTTCGATCTTCAATCCCAAGTTTTTTACAAATCCATCGATTCCCCCATTGCGCATCCAGGAACGAAAACTTTTATAATGGCGAAGTCCTGCTAAAAATTCTACTACTTTTAAATTGCGACCTGCGGAATTTAAGGGAAAAGGATTTAAATAATCTGAAATTATGATTCTATTTGTCATTTTAAATGCTTCTTCTACAATCTTTTCTCTTTTTTCTTCATCCGTCTCATGAAGGACCATCATTAAGATGCCAATATCAAAATGGTCAGTTATAATTGCAGATGATTGAGCGCCACTCCAATGGAGAAAAGTAAGATTTTGGAAATTTGTTTGAGCCAGTTTTTTTTTTGCAAAAGAAATCATTTTAGACGAGATATCAATACCCACTACTTTTTTACACTTATTCGCAAGCATGAATGATAACGCACCGACGCCACACCCAATATCGATTACCGTTGTATTATACTCGATCCTGTCAACGATGACTTGATTCCAGTCTGCTATCCGCGGAACGATCAATTTATCATATAAATATCCATCAAAATAAGATATTCTATCTTCATCTGATTTTTTTTGTTTTGTCATAACAAAAACTATAAGTCCATGTTTTTACAATTTATTCTTGTTTTGAATCAAATTGGATTGCATCTTGTGGTTTTTCCTACACCAGATTAAACCTGACGCCGCAGATTGTGACTTGAGAATCAGATACGTTCAGATCCCGGGCCCGGGCGGACACCAATAGCTTTTGGTGATTTTTGACTTCCAAATCGACAGCACCCAAACCTTCACCTCGCCCATCTTCTGGCGTGACGACACGGATGACGCCGTTGTTCAGCGCTAATTCAGGATTCCCGTGCTTATTGCGGGTTACCGGAATATCTAAGATTTCACCCCACCGCTGTGCTAGGAGAGCAGGTTCTTCAGCTTGCAGCTCGACCGCAGCTATGGCAGAGACCACATCCCTGTTCACATATTCTTTCCACCTATTCCCTCCTGCATTGTACCAATATCCGTTGTGTTCGTTTTGAGAGTCCCAGTCAATTTGAAGAAAGCTGCCTCCTGTATCCGCTGGATGGAGCTGGACAAAATGATAGGTTTCAAGGGTCCCTTCAAAAGCGACACGGATCCCCATTTCTTTAACCCGTGTTAATGAAGATGCTTGTATTTCTTCGCTGTCCGTTTGCAGAAGCACCATATACCCGCCACTGCCGCCACGACGTTCTAAATACCGGCCGGCCGGGGTGTCGTCTCGAATTGGAGCCACAATTTCAATAAAATCCGTACCAATGGACAGAAGAACGTTTTCCAAACCAAAGAAATCGACTTGTGGATCAGAATAACAGTTCTCGATTTTAAGAACGTGGGAAAAATCCTCGATAACCGGTTGAAGCCTATCCGCAACCAGGCAAATTTGGCGTATTGTAAATGACATGATCACCCCCTTAATACAAGTCTTGCAATATCATCGAATGGAGATTGATCTTAACTTCAATTCGAATCTGAACCCGGGTTTATTTCCTCCAGTGCCAGTTTGCCTATTTTTATATGTACGGCGGTTCTAACGAGTTTTTTGACAGCCATGTCCATCATCACCTTGCCTGCCAAATCTTCTTTGACTGCAAACCGGGTCTCACGGATGGGTACCCCGAGACCTTCTCTGGTCGAAACCGCTGAAGATCCAAAGCTGACAACATTGAGTCCCAAGGCGGAAAGCGAAGTCCTCATCAATTCAAGTGCGGTATCCTGACCGGCATTCCGAAAAAAGCCGATTGTCATCACAGTGGCTACTTTATCTTGCAATCGAAAATCATGGACAAAGGTACGGCAGCGATCAATAAACGTTTTTACCTGCCCCGGAATTGACGCAATATAGACCGGTGCCATGAGTATGATCGCATCGGTCTCAATCATTTTTTGGTGAAGTTCATCTAATCCATCCTTAATAGAGCAGTTATATCCCTCTATAGGAACGGGGGACACATCAAAACCGACTTCTGCCTGGATTTTGTGGATGTTACGCATACATTTTTCACATCCAATACAAAACTTAAGCTTGTAGTCACGAAGATGAACGAGTTCTGTAGTTGCCTGACCGGTGGCTTCTGCCTGTTTTAGTGCCTCTTCAAGCTGATATTGGCAGTTTCCATTTTTTATCGGGGTCCCAACTATTCCAAGGATCTTGACCTTTACATCTTTTATCTCCATTCTTTCTCCTAAATTTCTGTGTTCCAATAATCAATGGTTTGCTGAACCAGCCTTGATCACCAATTTTGACATGCCTTCACATTTATTACTTCCCTGTCACAGGGTAGATTTAGTATTTTAGGGGCGTTCCCATCGAGACATGAATTTATCATATATATATATATCCATCAAAATAAGATATTCTATCTTGGATTTTATGGTGAGATTTTATTTTAATACCTCCATAGAGTAAGGACTTGGGTCTGGCAAACTTGCTATTTCATCATGAGATAGCATATAGTCATTCAATATGACATTACCATACAGCGATAAATTTACAATCGTTGATTTGAACAAGGCTAACCACCAAAAAGGTTTTGAACATGGAATAGAAAAGGGGTTCGGTATGAAAAGTTTTCGAAAAGAGTTGTCATTCAATGTGCCAACACGCAGGGCATTTGTTAATATCACACCGGATGTTGAGGCATGTCTTAGGGAGAGCGGCATTAAAGAAGGAATTGTATTAATAAATGCAATGCATATCACAGCATCGGTATTCATCAATGATGATGAATCGGGGCTTCACCACGACTATGACATCTGGCTTGAGAAATTGGCCCCTCACGAACCGGTTTCCAACTACCGGCACAATGTGGGTGAGGACAATGCAGACGCACATATGAAACGGCAGATAATGGGCCGTGAAACGGTTGTGGCAATTACAGACGGCAGGCTTGATTTCGGAACCTGGGAGCAGATTTTTTATGGAGAGTTTGACGGCAGAAGGCGGAAGAGGGTTCTTGTAAAAATTATCGGAGCGTGAAGTTCTCATCAGAGCAGTCCCTGAAAATCAGGGTATTCTTATTGCTCATCCAAGAGGCCGCCATTCACTCATGGTTTTAGCGAGGGCGGACAGAAAGGGTCCGGGGGGATCATCCACACGCTCTCCGGGGTGGATTGCTGCGATTTCATTGATGGTTTCACGGATTTCTTTGGTCCCTTGTTCGAGGACTCTTTTAGCCGCATCATGATCGGCTTCCATGACCCCCAAAGAGAATTTCCCATTTGTTTTTTTCAGAAATTTGATGGCCAACTCCCGGACAGCGGCCCAGCTGTCCCTGAGATTCTGATTGTCCAGAGACACCAGGTCGTCGATTTTATTGATTTGCTTCCGGTTGAAACGGTTTGCGAGCAATTGACCAAAAACTATTGTCCAGGAAAAAAGAAAGAAAATGGAGAGCCCACTGCCGATCCCAAACAGCATAACAGGGGGCAATCCCCCCGCGATTCCAAAATGAAGCAGGATAAACATGACGGCTGCACCAAGTCCCACACTTGGGAAGAACCCCAGTAAAAGCTGCTTTACAAAAAATTTTCTTCGTTTTATGCCATAGTTCACAAGGGCTTCCAGGTAGTGGGATAGTCGTTCGGAATGCATTTCAACAAAACTGGCCAGATTATCCAGCCGGTGTCGCGGTGCTTCCAGGACTGCTTTTCTCAGATCTTCCCTCTGGTTTTTAAGATATTGAAGGTAGCCTGCTTCCGGGTTAAGCGGATCCGGAGATTCGGTCGTCTCGCCGGGTGAGTAGGTTAAATGAATCATGGGAATATCTTTTCGGCCTGTAATTTGAGAGAGGTTCCAGCACAGGGTGCCGTAAACCCGGAGAAGGTCCGTAAAGGAAGTACATTCATCGATGCGGTTCAGGGCAAAGAGCACCCGATCTTCAAATGTATGCGCGGGCAGGGTGTCTCTCAGACTGATATGCGTTTCCCGGATGGTTCCGGCCTTGTGAGCATCAAACAATACAAGAATAAGGTCGGCGATTTGCGCCAGGTCACCGATGACTTCCTGATAATTATACCCCCGGTCCTGTTCAGCAATACTATCCAGCATGCCGGGTGTATCAATAATGGCAAAATTTTCCAGAATCGGTGAGTTGACTTTTTTGATTCGGAAATGAGAAGCAAAGCGCTGCCCGTGCCGTTTTAAATTTTGGAAGGGAAAATCCGGATCATTCATCAGGTATTTTCCGTCTCTTTCTTCGACAACATGTATACGATTGTCAGAGTTGCCGGCATCACCATGTGTCAGAATGGTGAATGAATCATCGGTGGGGGCCTGGCCGGTGGCCTGGATGTCAGCACCTAAAAAATCGTTGATCAGCGCTGATTTTCCAGATGAATAATTGCCCAGCACCAGCACAAGGGGCCGCCATCTGATGTTGGTTTCCAAAGGGACCTCGCTGTAATGATGCCGCTTTGAGATAGGTGAAAGATGTGTCTCAACCAAATCCAAAAGCTCTAATCTCAGCGCTCTTATAAAATCTTCTCTATACATTCTTTTAATGACCTTGTCTGGATAACATCATTGCACCGTATCTAATTAGAAACAAATATAACATAAACAAATATGGGCCGCCGGATTGATGGGGACGCCATACGGGCGTGTTTCATTTTGTAATTATAAATAATTTTAGATCTTTATACAACTTAAAAACGAATGTCCGGTTCGGTCGGGCTCGAGATGGTTCAAAGGAATCTCATGGATGTTGCTTCTTTGAGATAGAGTGGTATCAGAAGAATTAAATATCGTCAATGATTTGTGATGTTTTGGGCTTATTTCTGCAAAGAACACGACCTGCATATCGTGTTAAAGTGTTTCCGGGACACCCCATTGGGAGGGCAGCTGTTTGTGGGGATGGAAAGGTTTTTTATGTAAAAAAGCCGGTGCAAATATGGGTTTGCACCGGCCCATGACACAGGGAGAAATGATCAGGTTTTAAGGAACGCTTTTACAAATTTGGCCCAGTCCTTTTCATCGAGTTCTTCAAAAATATCTTCCACAGATTCACCACCATCAGCGGAGATTTGCATATCTTCGTTGGCCATGGCAAACAGTTTTTCCCGCTCTTCACTTATGAAATGATGGGCATCTTCTCCAAAGTACAGCCCTTTGAGGTTCTTTCGTAATTTGGTCGGCTCAACCGTGAACAGCCATCCTTCATTGTAGGGGGATTCATTCATCAGTTCCGGGTTGTCTAACAATCGGTGATTGATATGGGTGACAATACCGTCAACCGGCGAAAGCACCTGGGAGGACTGTCCGTTTCTCTTTACCCTGAAACCGGATTCACCCTGCTTGACCGCCTTTCCTATATCCGGGAGTTCCACACGGCTTTTGGATCCCAGAAGCTTCCGGGCAAAATCATCGATGCCGATCCTGACCCGGCCGCCGTATTCGGGTCTGGCCCATGTGTGGCCATCGTGGTAATAAAACCCTTCGGCAAGATCAAATCCTGCTGTTTCGTCAGATGCATGCACTGGAAGTGGCTCAGCCTGAAGGCGTTCCTGCATCATCTGATCAAACGAACAGGTGCCGCAGTCATATGCGTTGGGACACAGTTTACTGCCGATTTCCCCGGTGAGCATATAACGGCATTTGCGCCGGGATGCCGGGAGTGCCATCATCGTTTCCACCCATGATTGGGTCATCTTGTCTGATGATGCCATGAGGGGCTCTGAAATCTCTGCTTCTTTCTGTCGTGCAACCTTTGCATCCATGGCGTGATCGTAAGCACACGTGGTGCAGTCATAGTTATTATCGCAGAGCTTGTATGAAACAACACCGGCTTCCATCCATACGCATTTCTTTTTGCCGGGCGGCACGATTTTCATTGATTCTCTTTTCGTCATGGTTTTGTCTCCCTTTCTCCCGTGAAAGTATTATCATTAGGCTTTCAAAATTCAGTCTTGCTGAAAACAGACGCATATTTTTCGAATGTTTGTATTTAAGTAGAGCAAGGGATATGCCAAAAATGAACACAGGGAAGGAGAAGAAAATTAACCATTTGATTTTATATAAAATATAAGTAATCCAAGATGGGCGCACAGCCCGTTTGTTTAAGTTCCAAGTTTGGTGAAAATTTCGGCAGTTTTAATTTTAGTGGAAATAATATTAATATAACTACTTAATATTCAATGTAAAATTTAAATATGTCGAAAAATTAGACAGGATGGTGAATAATTCGGCAGTTCTGGCAGGTCCAGATCAATCCATTAATTTTTCACGATACCACTTCAGGAGTTCAAAGCAGGTGATACAAAAGGCTGAATGCTTACCATCTGTATCCGAAATTTTAGTGGAGGAGGTCATCACACAGTGGAGATCTCTGCAATGGGTCAGTCCGAACGTGTGGCCCAGCTCGTGCAGCGCTGTTTTTTCCACCCGGGTTTTAAAAAGGGCATCATCCGGCGGCAGATCATAGAACCGGGGTGACAGCCTTTTCAGGGAGATCACCGCACACCGTCCCTTAATCTGAGCAATCCCAAAGACATACTTGAGAATTGGCACAAAAAGGTCGACCCCTGTTACCCCTATCAGCCTGAGGGGTTCAGGGGGGCCATGCATCATGAGATGCTTTAGTATCAGTTTTGAATCATATTGTTTCCGGGTTTGATTGAGCGTGTGTTCCGGAATCTCTGTTTCCTGGCCAATACTGCAGGGCATGTTGCAGTGTTCGGTAATGCTTTCAGACAGGTGGCGAAGAATATCGTGATCCACAGGACCGATGGGCAGGAGATTAATGCCGTTTGATGGTGTATTTTTCAATTTTATTATATAAGGTCTGGCGGTCAATATCGAGTTCACGGGCTGAGCGGCTGATGTTCCACTCATTATCATCCAGGATGCTTTCAATATGAAATTTTTCCATCATTTTCAGAGATTTCGGCAGGGTTTTCGGTCCGGGTGATTTTTGTGAAAAAGGCAGATCCCCTGTGGTGATCTCATTCCCCCTGCCGATGACCAGGGCTCTTTCAATCACATTTTCAAGCTCCCTCACATTGCCCGGCCAGCGGTATTCCATGAGTGACTTCAGTGCAGATGGGGAAATATTGCGCTCATCTTTATTTATTTCAAGGCAATATCTTCGGATAAAAGATGTGGCCAGAAGCGGAATGTCTTCTTTGCGCTCCCTCAAGGGCGGAAGATGAATTGTGATAACGTTTAACCGGTAGTACAAGTCCTCCCGGAATCGATTTTCGAGTATTCCTTTCTGCAGGTCTCGATTCGTTGCCGCAAGGATACGGACGTCCACTGAGATGAGTTCCTGGCCGCCAACACGCCTGAATTGTTTTTCCTGGAGCACACGCAGGAGATTTACCTGTGTTTTTAACGAGATGTCTCCAATTTCATCCAAGAAGAGAGTGCCCTTGTCCGCCATCTCAAACCGGCCTTGTTTGGTATGTTCGGCACCGGTGAAAGCACCCTTTTCATAACCAAAAAGCTCGCTTTCCAGCAAAGTTTCCGGCAAAGCACCGCAGTTAACGGCAATAAACGGCATATAGCAGCATTTGCTGTTGCCATGAATGGCTTGTGCAACCAGCTCTTTTCCGGTTCCGCTTTCACCGGTGATGAGCACTGTGGAATCAGTCGGTGCGACCCGTGTGATCAGGTCGAACACGTCCTGCATGGCATCACTTGTACCAATAATCTCATCATACCGGCTTTTTTCTTCCAACTGCTGCCGGAGCAGGATGTTTTCCATGACCAGTTCTTTGTGTGAGATGATCTTCCTGATCTGCATTTCGATCTGGTCGGGATCAAAAGGTTTCACCAGGTAGTCAAAGGCGCCATTTTTGATGGCCTGAACAGCCGTATCAATGGTGGCAAAAGCCGTCATCATTAATATTTCACTGTCAGGCCGGGCGGCTTTAATTTTCTCCATGGCTTCAAGCCCGTCCATACCCGGCATTTTGAGGTCCAGCAGAACAACATCCCATTTTTTTTCCATGACCATGGCCACAGCTCTTTCACCGCCCTCTGCCAGGCCAACTTCATAGCCATCCTCCAACAGCCAGTCATTTAGACTTTCCCTTATGGCGGCTTCATCATCCACCACAAGAATTCTGGGTTTTTTGGTCATTTTTTTAATTCCTCCCCGTGTATGCAGCAGGCAAACGGACAATAAAAGATGTCCCTTTCCCGGGCTCGCTTTTCACATCAACTGACCCATTGTGTCCCGTGATAATTCCGTAAACCACCGAGAGCCCAAGACCAACCCCATTCTCCGCATCTTTGGTGGTAAAGAACGGTTCAAATATATTCTTTAAATCTTCATCGGTAATACCGCAGCCGGTATCGGAGATGACCACCTCTAAAAATCTGTCATGCTCTGCGGCCGTTGCCCGAATCGTCAAGAGCCCCCCCTCCGACATGGCCTCGGATGCGTTGATCACCAGATTTAACAGCGCCTGCTGAGTCTGCTTGAAATCGCATTTTACCATGGGGAGACCAGGCTGGATTTGTTTTTCCAACCTGATGTTATTGATCTCGAGCTCATGGGTGATCAGTACGAGCGCCCTGTCGATGATCTCTTCAATGGCGTGGGTGCCGATGGAAATTTTTGTCTGTCTGGAAAAATCAAGCAGGTTTTTTACAATATCTCCACATCTGGCAGTTTCTCTTTTCATTGTTTCCAGATATCGCGAAATATCCTTTAATTTTCCCTGGTTGAATCGGTCCCGGTCAATCAGCTTCAACATCAGCTTGGCATAGGTGAGTACTGCTGCCAGGGGGTTGTTAATCTCATGGGCAATGGTGGCAGACAGCTTTCCAAGCGACGCAAGCTTTTCTGCCCGAATGACCTGTTCCTGGGCATCTTTGAGTTCCAGATAGGCTGTTTTTATATTTTCATACAGGTTGGCATTTTCGACAGCAACGCCGATTTGATTGCCAATGGCGTTCAGGAAGGCCACATAATCGTCTGAGAACTGATAGATGGAGTGGCTGGAAACACACATCACGCCGACGGACTCCCCTTTTGAAGCAAGGGGAATGTAGATGGTGGATTTCAGTCCTTCCTCGATAAAGGAGTCCACATAAGGATCCCTGGACCGAAGAACATTATCAGCCACCTTTGTGTTGCCTGTGAGCACCGTCTGTCCCAGAAGTCCGTCTCCGACTTTTCGGCATTTCATGAATTGTTTCGCAATGAAATTTTCTGTAAATCCTTTGTGGGCCGTTAGAACAAGCTCGTCTTTATTGTCATTCAGCAGATATATCCTGACACTGTCTGATTCGAGTATCTCGAGGATCTTGTCGATTGTCTTTTCCAGCACTTCGTTTAAATTAAGACTGCTGTTGACGGTCATGGAGATGGCATTCAGGGTGGACAGCCTGATATTCTGTTTTTCTATCTGCTGCTGGGCATGTTTGATTTTTGAGATATCTGTAATGATAATGACAAGGCCGACATTTCGACCCTTTGAACCTGCAATGATATTGGATGTCATCAGGGCATCAAATGCCCGGCCATGTCTTCCCACAAATCGGGTCTCAAACTCTGTGACAAAGCCTTTGAGGGACAGTTCATTTTGAAATTTTGAAAGGTCTTTTTGGGCTTCAAAGAAATCTGTGACGGACTGGGAGGTCGTCAATTCATTTTTTGTTTTAAATCCGAGCAATGCAACACCGGCCTGATTGACTTCCTTTATCTTCACGGACAGATCGGTTAAAAATATGGCATCTTTGGAGTTCTCGAATATGGTTCTGTATTTTTCTTCTGATTCCTGCAGCTCTTTCAGACGCTCAACAACCGCTTTTTGGAGATTGCCGGTTGTGGGGCCAATTTTTTCTTTAAGTTGCTTTTTCCCGGTAATGTCGGTTGCTGTTTCAAAGACATAGACAATGCTGCCGGCGTTATTTTGTATGGGGGTTGATTTGACAAGCATTTTTGCCGGACGGCCGTCTTTCATCATCACCATTTCTTCGGCTTCATGAATTTCACCGTCCTGAAATGATTTTTCAACCAGGCAGTTCTCACATTTTCGATCT
>JAUXCK010000233.1 GCA_030618925.1 Desulfobacteraceae bacterium | reverse complement strand
TCCGACTTCCGCTGCCGTCTCAAGGCTTCTCTTTGCTTGCGACGTCGATATTCACTCGGCTTTTCATAACTTTTCTTAAGTTTTAATCGTTTAAAAAGCCCATCATTTTGAATCTTTTTCTTTAAAATACGCATGGCTTTTTCAAGATCGTTGTCAAGCACTTTTACCTCAATTTCCTTCAAATCCATCTCCCCTTTCGTTCCATCAGGAATAAATCTAAAACAGTTAAACCGATGGTTATTTTATTCAAAGCCCAAAAGATCTTTTAATACCGTAAAAAAAAAGAGGTTGCAATAAAAAAAATAAATTTTTGAATATTTCCATGCACCAACCAGGACCGCAGCAGCAGGTTAGAGTTTGGAAACCAGTTCCGCTGTCACATCTTCTACACCCGGCTTACCATCCAGGGTGAGATATTTAATCTGATCCGATTCTTGAGCAAGATGTTTGAAATAATACGAAGCGGCCAATGTGCCGGTCTCGGCGTCATAATAAATTGAGTGGCGCTTATTAATGGCGTCTTCATCCTGATCATCCGCCCTGGAACTCAATTCACCGCCGCAGACCCGGCATTTGTCCCCATCCGGTTTGATCGCGTCGATAAAGATATTATTGGGATGATTATTATCATTTTCACAAAGCCGGCGACCCATTATCCTGTTTTTAGCAATCTCCCGATCGAGGAGCATCTCCACGACGATATCAAGATTTATCCCTGCCCCTTTCAGGGATTCATCCAGTTTTTCCGCCTGTACCTTGTTTCTCGGGAATCCATCTAAAAGCCATCCTTTTTTGCAGTCATCCTGCTTCAGCCGGTCAAGTATCATGGGAATCGTGATCTCATCTGGAACCAGGTCCCCCTTGTCAATATATTCTTTTGCTTTTGCCCCCAGCTCTGTTCCCCCTTTAATGTTCTCGCGAAAAATGGCACCGGACTCAATATGGGGGATATTGTATTTTCCCTTTAAAATTGCACCCTGTGTTCCTTTTCCACTGCCATTTGGTCCAAAAAATAAAATGTTCATAAAAAATTCTCCTTTTGTCCTTATTGTTTGTGCTTAGTGTTCACCCGAAAATTAAACAAGCCGCATAGAACCTCATGGGATCGCATGATGACCGGGTTTATTTATTTTAATCTGTTCTATTTGATTGCCCGGGTCCTAAAACCGATGAACTCGTCATAAAACCGATTTTCACATGGGCTTACTATTCGAAAGGGTTAAATTTGTCAAGGATTTGAGGGCGTCATTCGCTTTTAATATCCCTTTTGCACCAATAATATCCAAATAGATCAGCACATTCAAATGCAAATCCTCAAGCAATATGAAAAAAAAAATAAAAAACCCTGAAAATCCTTGACACATAATAATTCATGTTATAGCGTTACTGCTTGAAGTTGGGGTACCTGCCTTTGTTAACTAATACATGACGTGTTCTGCAAATAGAAACCATTGTTCGCAAAACCCATTTTTCTTCTATATTCTTGGATTCGGCCTGTTAAACATCAACTAAACAAAATATGAAAATTTGCCATCACGACATCTGATACCACAGAATCGAATATTTACAAGTCGTTATATGTGGACATGTGAGAGATTCCATTAAGGGCTTGCAGGAAAAAAATAAGGTATTTTTCTCATTTCAGACACAGGCATATGGTATAGAGATAATGGCAACATAACCCATAAACAAGGAAAGACGTAATGGATATTGTCGAATTAAAAGAAAAAAGCATAAGTGAACTGACCAAAATGGCCAAGCAGTTTAAGATCGAAGGTGCTGCCGGCCTGAGAAAACAGGAGCTTATGTTTGCCCTCCTCCAGGCCCAGATAGAAAAGAGCGGCTTAATTTATGGTCAGGGCACGCTTGAAATCCTGCCCGATGGATTTGGATTTCTGCGGGCGCCGGATTATAATTATCTGCCGGGCCCGGATGATATATATGTGTCCCCATCTCAAATCCGCCGTTTCAATCTGCGCACAGGTGATACAGTATCCGGACAAATCAGGCAGCCCAAAGAAACTGAGCGCTATTTTGCCCTGCTCAAGGTGGAAGCCATCAATTTTGAAGACCCTGAAATCGCCAGGGAAAAAATTCTTTTTGACAATCTGACCCCGCTTTATCCTGAAAGGAAAGTAACGCTTGAAACCGATCCCAACAATTTCTCCACCCGAATCATGGACCTGATGACACCCATTGGTTTTGGGCAGCGAGGACTTATTGTGTCTCCGCCCCGGTCAGGAAAAACAATGCTGCTGCAGGCCATCGCAAATGCCATCATCTCCAGTCACAAGGATGTTATCCCATTTGTCCTCCTGATCGATGAACGGCCCGAAGAGGTGACGGACATGGCCAGAACGGTTGATGCGGAAGTGATCAGCTCCACATTTGATGAGCCGGCCGAGCGCCATGTTCAGGTGGCTGAGATGGTCATTGAAAAAGCCAAACGCCTTGTAGAACACAAAAAAAACGTCATCATCCTGCTCGATAGTATTACCCGGCTGGCCAGGGCTTATAATTCCGTTATGCCGCCGAGTGGTAAAATCCTTTCAGGCGGCGTCGATTCCAATGCACTGCACCGGCCGAAACGATTTTTTGGCGCAGCACGGAATATTGAAGAGGGGGGCAGCCTGACCATTATTGCCACCGCGTTAGTCGAGACCGGCAGTCGAATGGATGAGGTTATTTTTGAAGAATTCAAAGGCACCGGAAATATGGAACTTGCGCTGGACCGGAAGATTTCCGACAGACGGCTCTATCCGGCCATTGACATCAAAAAGTCAGGCACTCGAAAAGAAGAGCTGCTCATGGAAAAAGCTGTTTTGAACCGTATCTGGATTCTGAGAAAACTGCTCGCCACATTAAATCCTGTTGACAGCATCGAGTTTTTACTTGATAAAATGGCAGGTACAAAAGATAATAAACATTTTTTAGAGGCCATGAATACATAAAGAAACACTTAGGAGGTTGAAATAACAATGAGAAAAGACATTCATCCAGATTATTCGGATACAACGATAAAGTGTGCCTGCGGAAGCGAAATTCAGGTCGGCGCCACAAAACCGGATATTAAAATTGAAATTTGTTCACAATGCCATCCTTTTTTTACCGGAAAACAGAAACTGGTTGACACGGCCGGTCGTATTGAGCGTTTCCGCAAGAAATATGCGAAATATCAAGACAAAGAAAAATCAGCTTAACTGATCGAAATAGTACCAAATAAGGCGTTTACCGCCAAAACATCGACCGTGCTTTGTCGGTGTTTTTTTATCGAAAACAGCCGGTCATGAGGAGCCTGTTCTGCAATGTTTGATAAATTGTTAGGGATTGAAAATCGATTTAATACCCTTGAACAGCTTTTGAGCGACCCTGAAGTCCTTCAGGACAGGAAAGCATACCAGAAGTATGCACAGGAGCATGCTGAACTGGGTAAAATTGTCGCAGTTTTCAGGACCTACAAGAGAACCCTTGCCCAACTCGAGGACGGAATGGATCTCTTGAAAGACAAGGACCCTGATATCAAATCCCTGGCAAAAGATGAAGTGGATATCCAGACACGGTTCAAAGAGGACCTTGAGACAGAGCTGAAAAAGCTGCTGGCACCCAGGGATCCCAATGACGATAAAAATGTCATTGTGGAAATCCGGGCCGGCACCGGCGGAGAGGAAGCCGGGCTATTTGCATCCGATCTCTTCAGGATGTACAGCCGGTATGCTGAAACCAAAAACTGGAAGGTCGAGGTTCTGACACAGAATATAACGGGGGTGGGCGGTCTCAAAGAGATCATCGCCATGATTCACGGTAAAGGCGCCTACAGCATTTTTAAATATGAAAGCGGGATACACAGGGTTCAGCGGGTGCCTGTCACCGAAGCACAAGGCCGTATCCATACCTCTGCCGTCACCGTTGCCGTTCTGCCCGAAGCTGAAGAAGTGGAACTTCAAATCAACCCGAGTGACATAAAAGTTGATGTTTACCGGGCAACCGGCCCGGGCGGGCAAAGCGTCAACACCACGGATTCGGCGGTGCGTCTGACCCATCTCCCCACAGGGCTCGTTGTCACCTGCCAGGATGAAAAATCCCAGCATAAAAACAAAGCAAAAGCAATGAGAGTGATTCGGGCCCGTCTCCTGGACGCCATGATCCAGGAACAAAACGAAAAGCGATCTGAAGAGCGGAGAAGCCAGGTGGGCACCGGAGACAGAAGCGGAAGAATCAGAACCTATAATTTTCCCCAGGGGCGTGTGACCGACCACCGAATTGGACTCACGCTTTATAAACTCGACAGCATACTCCAGGGGGATATCACGGAACTGATTGATGGATTGACAACCTATTACCAGGCCCAGGCCATGCAGAATGACGGATCAGCCAATGCCCCGAAAGCATGAATGGGATATCCTCAAACTCCTCAAATGGACAACCTCCTATTTTAAGTCTCTCCAAATAGACAGCCCTCGAATGACTGCCGAAGTTCTCCTGGCACACTGCCTGAAAACAGAAAGAATCGATCTCTACCTGGATCATGATCAACCGCTGTCTGAATCTGAACTATCTAAATTTAAAGCCCTGATCAAAAGACGGGCCAAACGTGAGCCTGTGGCCCATGTGGTGGGATCAAAGGAATTCTGGTCAATGGATTTCGAGGTGACAAAAGATGTGCTGATTCCCAGACCGGATACGGAATGCATTGTTGAGGCCTCTCTTTCTGTACTGACGGCCTCAGATTTCCCGAGACGTGTCCTGGAGTTGGGCACCGGCTCCGGCGCAATCGTCGCCGCCCTTTCATCTGAGCGGCCGCACAACCTTTTTTTTGCATCCGATAATTCACTGCCTGCAGTGCAGCTGGCCAAAAAAAACGCCGGGCAGAATGCCCTGGCCGACCTAATTCATTTTTTTTGCGCCGACTGGCTGACAGCACTGAATCCCCGCACAAGCCCCTTTGATATCATCGTATCAAACCCGCCCTATATCCCCACACCGGTCATCGCATCCCTTGCGCCTGAAATCCGAAAATATGAACCGCTCATCGCGCTTGATGGCGGTCATGACGGTCTTGCCGCTATTCGGCTCCTTATCGGCCATGCCCATCTGTGGCTTAAAAAAAACGGATATCTGCTCCTTGAAATAGGCCATGATCAAAAAAACAGGGTCAAACAAATCATGGACGATACCCTTCATTATGAAGATATCAAATTTATCAAAGATTATGCCGGCCATCACCGTGTGGTTCAGGCAAAAAAACCGTGAATAAAACTCCTGGCCCAGAGGACCCGGTTTTAGATTATGCCCGTAGAGCACGGG
>JAUXCK010000003.1 GCA_030618925.1 Desulfobacteraceae bacterium | reverse complement strand
TGGCTACTGGGAGAGCTTAAAAGCCGCTTAAAATGCCCAACGGTTTTAATTGCACCCATTGCGGGAAAATACAGATGACCGTCCAGATCTCAATGTTCAATGAAATCCCCCCTGGCCCCCCTTGGAAAAAAAGGGGGGGAATTGTATAAACGGGTGACATGGGTAGCAGGGGAAATTGATGATAGGGGTTGCACTTGGATTTTGTGGAATGAAGAATTGAATTGATGAAGAAAAATATAAAAACGATATTTACATGCCAGGCCTGCGGGTATCAAACCCCAAAGTGGATGGGAAAATGTCCGGATTGCGACCAGTGGCAGACCTTTGTGGAGGAGAGCCGGTCGTCGGAATCTGTTCCCGGGCTCATCAGGCAGAGGTCCGGTAAATCCCGAGATCCAGTGCCCATTGATTCTGTGGAGCTGGACAGCGAGCATCGCATGCGGACCGGCATCTCGGAATTTGACAGGGTGCTGGGCGGCGGGCTTGTGACGGGTAGCCTTGTCCTCATCGGCGGGGATCCGGGCATCGGCAAATCAACCCTCATGCTTCAGGCGCTTTACAGCATGGCAAGTCAGGGGCACAAGGTGCTTTATGTGTCCGGCGAGGAGTCGGTCAAACAGATCAAAATCAGGAGTGAGCGGCTGTCAGCCGTATCTCCGGGACTTCTGGTGGTGTCCGAAATCGCCCTTGATGCCATCATAGCCATGGTGGACAAGGTTCAGCCGGATGTGCTGGTCATCGATTCGATTCAGACCATGTACAACGGGGATCTTTCTTCAGCGCCGGGCAGCGTGAGCCAGGTGCGTGAATCCACCATGCAGCTCATGATCCTTGCCAAGCAGACAGGGGTCCCCACGTTTCTTGTGGGTCATGTGACAAAAGACGGGGCCATTGCAGGTCCCAGGGTCATGGAGCACATGGTGGACACGGTGCTCTATTTTGAAGGGGACCGGAATCACGTGTTCAGGATTTTGCGGGCCGTCAAGAACCGGTTTGGATCCACCAATGAGATCGGTGTGTTTGAAATGAAGGAAAGAGGCCTGGAGGAGGTCACCAACCCTTCGGCGGTGTTTCTGTCCGAGCGCCCGGAAAATACGCCGGGGTCTGTGGTGACGGCCAGCATGGAAGGGACCCGGCCCATTCTCGTGGAGCTCCAGGGCTTGGCCAGCAGCACTAGTCTGGGCACGCCCCGCAGAACGATTCTGGGTCTGGATCAGAACCGGGTCGCTTTGCTGGTTGCGGTGATGGAGAAAAAGCTCGGCATGCATCTCATGGGGCATGACATTTTCATGAATGTGGCCGGCGGCGTCAAGGTGGATGAACCGGCCGTGGACCTGGGGATTGTGTCTGCCGTGGCATCCAGCTTTCTGGACCGTTCCATAGAAAACAATACTGTTGTGCTGGGCGAGGTGGGGCTCACGGGCGAAGTCCGGGCCATCAGTCATGCGGATCTGCGGGTTGCCGAGATACAGAAAATGGGATTTACAAAATGTCTTGTCCCCCGGTCCAACCTGGAACGGATGACGGAATTCAAGGGAATTACCATCACCGGCGTAAGGAACGTTTCAGAGGCCATGGAGGTGCTTTTTTAAGGCCTATAATCTGCTTCATTAAGTGGGCAAATTGTGGTAAGCTTTTGAAATGACACAGCGCCGCAGGAAAAAAAATCAGTGGGACGACCATTACACGCGCAAGGCGAAAAAGGAAAAATTCACGGCCCGGTCGGTTTACAAACTGCAGGAGATTCAGGAAAAGTATCATGTGATTCAAAGCGGGAGCAAAGTCCTTGACCTGGGGTGCTCGCCCGGCTCCTGGCTGCAGTACACGGCAAAACTGGTGGGGAGAAAGGGGCAGGTGGTGGGCATAGACAAAAAACCGGTTACCCTGAACCTGCCGCCTTACGTCCGGGTGATTCAAGGGGATATCTTTTTGCTGGATGCGTCATTGGATGCATCGGGGGATGCATCGGGGGAGACATCTCTGGGAAGCAATTATCATGTGGTGTTGAGCGATATGGCCCCGGCCACCACCGGGAATAAAATAGTAGACAGCGCGCGTTCCCTCGATCTTTGTGAGGCAGCCCTTGCCACGGCCCAAAGGGTTTTGAAACCCGGGGGATCGTTTGTGTGCAAGATATTTCAGGGGGGGGATTTTAAGGCATTTTCAGATGCAGTCCGGAGGTGTTTTAAACGGCACAAGATTTTTAAACCGCAAAGCAGCCGAAAGGCCAGCAAAGAGATATATATCATCGGAATAGGCAAATTACAGGAGGCGCCATGTCAGGACACAGCAAATGGTCAAGCATAAAACATAAAAAAGCTGCCGTTGATGCCAAGCGGGGCAAAGTTTTCACAAAACTCATCAAGGAGATTACCGTGGCCGCCCGGATGGGGGGAGGGGATGTGAATGCCAACCCGCGGCTGAGAACTGCGGTTCAGGCCGCCAAGAGCGGAAACATGCCCAAGGACAACCTTGCAAGGGCCATTAAAAAAGGGACCGGCGAACTTGAGGGGGTCAGTTATGAAGAATCGACTTACGAAGGATACGGTCCCGGTGGTGCGGCAATCCTGATAGAGATCCTGACGGACAATAAGAACCGGGCAGTGGCAGACATCCGTCATATTTTCAGTAAATGCGCCGGCAACCTGGGTGAAAACGGGTGCGTGGCCTGGATGTTTGACAAAAAAGGCTATATTGCCATTGAAAAAGCATCGGCTGATGAAGATCTTGTTATGGAAACAGCCATTGATGCCGGTGCTGAAGATGTCCGGGAAGATGAAGACAATTTCGAAATTATTACAGAACCCGATGATTTTGAAACAGTCAAAGAAGCCATTGATGCCGCCTCTATTTCTTATTTTGATGCTGAGGTCACCATGCTTCCCCAGTCCACAACAAATCTTGAAGGCAAGGAAGCCGAACAGATGGTGAGGCTGATGGGGATGCTGGATGACTGTGAGGATGTGCAGAAGGTGTATACCAATGCGGATATACCGGATGAGATGGCTGATTAGTAAGGAAATTGATTAAGATACGGCAAGATCCACCATGCGTTGAACCGCTTTTAATGCAGGGGCCTGAATTATTTCCGGCACCTTCACCTGTCCTTCCAAAGATTCAAGACTCCGGAAAATATCATCCACACTAATCTTTTTCATGTCCAGACACTCCATTTTTATGGATGCCGGGTAAAATGTTTTGTCCGGGTTCGCCTTTTTCAGGGGGTAGAGCAGTCCCACCTCGGTGCCGATAATAAAAGCGCTGTGTTCGGAGGATGCCGCATACCTGAGCATGCCGGATGTGCTTGAGACCACATCTGCCATGTCGAGAATTTCCGGGCGGCATTCAGGATGGGCAAGGAAAATCGCATCCGGGTGGGCTTCCTTGACCCGGGTCACATCCTCAGGGGTCAGGTTGTCATGAAACGGGCAATATCCATCCCAGAGATGAATGTTTTTGTCCGTGTGGGCGGCCGTGTATTGGGCAAGGTTTTTGTCCGGCGTCATCAGTACATCGCCGGCATCTAAACTGTTGACCACTTCAATCGCATTGGCAGACGTGCAGCAGATGGTTGAAAGCGCTTTTACCGCAGCAGGTGAATTGACGTAAGTGACCACAGGCATGGGGGGAAGGGTTTCAAGTTTTTTTTCAAGGGCTCCTGGGGTAATCATGTCCGCCATCGGGCATCCGGCATCCTGTCGCGGAAGAAGCACTGTTTTTGCCGGGGACAGGATGGAAGCGGTCTCAGCCATGAAATGGACGCCGCAGAAGAGGATCACATCTGCGTCGGTCCGGGAGGCTTTTATGCTCAGCTCCAAAGAATCGCCGCAAAGATCGGCCAGATCCTGGATCTCCGGCGGCTGGTAGTTGTGGGCGAGGATGATGGCATTTCTTTTACCGGCAAGGGACCTTATTTTTTCTTTCATTTTGCCTCCGGTTTTTGTTCCAGGTAAATGACGTCCGTCCCGGGCGGCACCTTGAACTGAAACAGGGCGTCATCTATCTCTGTGGTGTAATCAAACTTGCTTAACTCTATCCGGGTCTCATCCCCGTATGCATTATAGGTGACGATCTGGATGACATCTGATGATTTTTTTGAAACGGTTAACTGGATCACATTGAAATCCGGGTTTTTTTCTCTGGGCCAGAGCTTCAGCAGATAGGTATTGTCTGATGGGCTTTCACCCATAGTCACCATGAATTTTTTCCGGATCAGGGTGATGTCAGACAGAAATCCCGCCCCTTTGCCGTCCCGGAAAAAGGTGGGGAATTTACCGATGGTCACCTGGGCGTCGTCCGGCAGGTAGATCCAGAGGGTCTGTCCGTCTGTAATGATTTGCTGCTTGTCAGGGTGCTGGTACTCCCACCGCATCATACCGGGCCTTTTAAACAGGGCATGCCCATAGGCTGTATCGGTGATCTGCATGGCCTGAAGGGTCGAGGACTGGAAGAAGTCTGCCGAGAATCCTGATCCCTGATATCTTTTTTCCAGGTTGCTCAGGATCTGATCCACCACCTGATCCTGCCCGGCATCAGGGGGGGCTGCTTTTTGGGGCTCTGTTTCGGAAAATGCGGGGAGGGCGGGTGATAGCAACAGCAGTAAAGTGATAAATATTGATAATGTGTGTTTCATGGGTCAGCCTCTGGGTGATCGGGTATTGTGTTAAAATCCCCCTGGCCCCCCTTTAAAAAAGGGGGAATAACAGTTTACCTTTTACAAAGGGGAGAATAAAAGCTTACCTTTTACAAAGGGGGAAAATCAAGTTTCTCTTTGGGAAAGGTGAAGATTTCGTTTTGGTATCCAAATTCATGCGCCATGGCATCTGTAACCTGCCGGATAATTAAATTACAGCAATAGGGTTATTTTGTAAATAGTGTTTTGAGTTCAACATCTTCCTTGAAAGTATCGGGAGATTCAGTCCTGTTGAAAACAGACAGGGCGATTTTGTCTATGATTTCAATTCTGTTTCTCATCTCTCCCATGTTGATGCACGGGTTTCTGATGCCCCCGAGCATAAGGGTTTCGATATTATGCTTTTTTAGCTGCTGTTCAAGTTTCAATGCTTTTTTGAGGTTTTGAAAACAAGACCTCTTTTTTTTCATGAGCGCAGGATAGATGGGTGTATCAGTTTGAAGCTCCTGGAGAAAGCCGAGGATAAAATCGAAACTTTTTAAAAAATCTTTGGTAAAAAAATCTCTGGCAATAAAATCCTGGGGTCGGGTTTTGAGTGCTTTAAAAAAATCGCAAAGAAAAGAGATGTTGTTTTTGGTGTATGAAAATCCGGCATTGCGAAGTTTTACCCGCACAAGGGGCACCCATTCCAGCGCAATGTGCTGATTCACTGAATCAGCGAGGTCTATGTGGAGCTGTTTAGAGATCTTCAGTCTGCTCAGGAACTGCGATGCTGCGGTTTCAGGGAAGGGGATGACTGCCTTTTGGCTCCGGTCCGGGAACAGAACGACTGCTTCAGACAGCGTTCCAAGGAGATGGGAAAGGACTTTTTCCCGGTCTTTTGGGATGAAATGTTCCTGGCTCAATATCTCCTCCACCTGAATCTGGAGGGCCTCGTCTGGAAAGAAGATCAGTTCCATGAGGGAGTCTGCCTGGCAGTCGGCGTCATCACACGTTATTTCTTCGAGCATTCGGGCGCCGGTGATCCCAAAGGTTGAGTCCATAAACTGGAGCACGTCATCAGACAGGACCAGTCCATCCGTCAGGATTCGAGCGATTCTGTCTACCAGTATTTTGCATTTGTTATGCATTAGGTTTTTTTATACATCCCATCGCGGCGGGACGCCTGCACAGCAAGCTGGGCTCCGCTCCCACTTCGAGTTATAATTCCCAGATTGTGCATCAAAGGATTTTCTCGAGATCATCAGTGCTCAGTGTCCAGTAAGGAATTTTTCCCCTGTGCCCTGTGGTTCCCTTTTCAAAAGCGATTATACTGCAGAGAGGCTGAGGTGACAAGACATGAGTGCCCGGGGGGCGGAATTAAGAATATTGGTTTACGCCTGAGATTTACTTTACCCGACGGGTATCATATGCACAGTCATCTTAATCGTAATCTTACTCATAATCCTCCTGATCAGACAGGATTTGATCTATGACCAAAACATTCGATCATGAAAAATTGTATGGTTATCAAGCATCTCTGCGAATGAAGCATTAGGGGGAAATGAGACCCTGAAAACGATTGTTTCTATTCGGGTCGGAATAATAAAAAGCAATTCATCAGATCGAGTTTTTGAACCTATTGTAACATATGGAAATAATTAAGATTAAGATTAGGATTAAGATTACGATTACGATCAGGACTCGGAAAACAGGGCAGCATCTTGACCTGCTTCAGGTTGTCTGATATCAGGACTGATGAGTTTGGGGGCGACATGCCTGCAATATCATTTTTAATTCACTCAAAAGGAAGCATGATCATGCTGATCACTGAAATATTGGCCAGAAACGCCCGGATGTATGGCAATGAATCTGCCCTGGTGGAGCGGGATCCAGTTAGGGACAGGCGGCTGGAAATGACCTGGAAGGCGTTTGATGACCGGGCAAACCAGATGGCACAGGCGCTCACGAAAAGAGGGGTGCAAAAAGGGGACCGGGTGGTGCATCTGATGATGAATTGCATTGAATGGCTTCCGGCCTACTTCGGGATTTTGCGCACCGGCGCCCTTGCGGTGCCGTTGAATTTCCGGTTTGTGGAAAAGACTATTTTGCGGTGCGCTACCACCGCCCGGGCAAAAGTATTTATATTTGGTGAAGAATTTATTGATCGCGTCAACGCCATAAAGACAGCGCTTGATCAATTCGTTGAGACCTATGTTTTTATCGGTCCGGAAAGTCTGTGCCCTGCCTATGCAGAGCGGTTTGAAGAGGTGCTTGCCGCCGAGGCGCCGGTTGACCCGGCAGTTGCCATCAACCTCAGGGATGATGCAGCGCTTTATTTCACCTCGGGTACCACCGGCAGGCCCAAGGCAACCCTTTTGACCCACAGAAATCTTGAGTTTGCCTGTGTGATAGAAAATCAGCACCATCATCAATCCCATACAGATAATTTTCTCTGCATCCCCCCTCTATATCACACCGGTGCCAAGATGCACTGGTTTGGAAATTTTATTGTGGGCGCCAAGGCAGTGATTCTCAAGGGGGTAGAGCCCAAATGGATCCTGGAAGCCATTTCAGAAGAAAAGATCACGGTGGTCTGGCTGCTTGTCCCGTGGGCGCTCGATATTATTTTTGCCGTTGAAAACAAAGACGTTGACCTGGATCATTATCAGCTGGATCAGTGGCGCCTCATGCACATCGGTGCCCAGCCGGTGCCGCCCAGCCTGATAAAGGAGTGGCAAAAGATTTTTCCGCATCACCAGTATGATACCAATTACGGGTTGACGGAATCAACCGGCCCGGGGTGTGTGCACCTCGGCATGGAGAACATGCACAAGGTCGGCGCCATTGGCGTGCCGGGTTTTGATTGGGAGATTAAAATTGTCGGCAGCAGCCAGGAGGTGATTCCCAGAGGGGAGATCGGCGAGCTGATGGTCAAGGGGCCGGGCGTGATGAAAGAATATTATAAAAATCCCGGGGCCACACAAGAAACCCTGGTTGACGGCTGGCTTTTAACAGGGGACATGGCCCGGCAGGATGAAGATGGGTTTATCTGGCTTGTGGACCGGAAAAAGGATGTGATCATCACAGGCGGAGAAAATATCTACCCGGTGGACATCGAGGATTTTCTGCAGACCCATCCCAAGATTAAGGATGTGGGGGTGATCGGCCTGCCCAGCCTCCGGCTGGGAGAGATTGCCACAGCCGTGATCAAGGTCAAACCCGGTCAGGAGCTGACGATTAAAGAGATGGATGAGTTTTGTCAGAGCCTTCCCAGGTACAAGCGGCCCCGCCGTTTTATTTTTGATGAGGTGCCCCGAAATCCCACCGGTAAAATCGAGAAGCCGAAACTGAGGAAAAAGTATGCGGGCCGGACGGAGAGCTTTAAGGTTCAGTAAGGGCTCTCAGCCGCTATTAATGAGTTGAGTGCGATTTCCATCGCGGCAAGATGCCTGCACAGCAAGCTGGGCTCCGCTCCCACAGCTGGTTTATTTTTATATAGAAAACCTGGTCCTTTGGGCCAGGATTTTTATTCTGTATCTGGGGAGCAGCAACCGGTAAATAAAAAACCCGCAGCAAAGAAGATGCTGCGGGTTTGGTGTTTTGGGCCGGTTATTGCTTATTTTTTATCGTCGTTGACCTCTTCGAAATCTGCATCCACCACATCGTCATCCGGGGGAGGGCCGGCAGCATCGGGTCCTGCATCCGGTCCGGGTTCTCCAGCCTGATCTCCAGCCTGATCTCCGGCCTGCTGGGAAGCCTGCTGGTACATGGCTTCTGCAAGTTTGTGGGACGCCTGAGTCAGTTCCTCGGTGACCTGTTTGATCTGCTCGATGTCCTCCCCTTCCATGGCGGTTTTGAGTTTGCCGCTTATTTCATCTACCTTTGTTTTGGTTTCAGCATCCACCTTGTCACCCAGGTCCTTGATGGATTTTTCTGTTTGATAAATCAGGGAGTCGGCCATGTTGCGGGCTTCCACCAGTTCTTTTTTCTTCTTGTCATCATCTGCGTGCATTTCCGCATCTTTGATCAGCTTGTCGATTTCATCTTGTGACAACCCTGAAGAGGCTGTAATCTGTATGGACTGTTCTTTTCCGGTGGCCTGGTCTTTGGCAGAGACATTGACAATGCCGTTGGCATCGATGTCAAAGGTGACCTCGATCTGCGGGACACCCCTCGGGGCCGGCGGGATCCCCACAAGTTCAAAACGCCCCAGCGTTTTGTTGCCTTCCGCCATCTCCCGTTCTCCCTGGAGGACATGGATGGACACTGCCGGCTGACTGTCTGCGGCAGTCGAAAAAGTCTGACTTTTTTTGGTCGGAATGGTGGTATTCTTTTCAATGAGCCTTGTCATGACACTGCCCAGTGTCTCTATACCGAGTGAAAGCGGTGTGACGTCCAGAAGGAGGACATCCTTTACATCGCCTTTTAAAACCCCGCCCTGAATGGCGGCGCCCAGGGCAACCACCTCATCCGGGTTCACCCCTTTGTGGGGTTCTTTTTTAAAGAGGGCTTTCACCCTTTCCTGCACGGCAGGCATTCGGGTCATGCCGCCCACGAGGATGACTTCATCGATGGCGTCAGGAGATAGCCCTGAATCCTTCAAGGCAGTCCGGCAGGGTTTTTCCAGGTTGTCCAGAAGATCGCTGATCAAAGATTCCAGTTTTGCCCGGGTAATTTTAATATTCAAGTGCTTGGGTCCACTGGCGTCTGCAGTGATAAAGGGCAGATTTACCTCGGTCTCTAGTGAGGTGGATAGCTCCATTTTTGCCTTTTCCGCACCTTCCTTGAGTCTCTGAAGTGCCATTTTATCCTGTCTGAGGTCAATCCCCTGATCTTTTTTGAATTCATCGGCCAGGAACTCAATTAATCTGAGGTCAAAATCCTCACCCCCCAGGTGGGTGTCGCCGTTTGTGGCCTTGACTTCGAAAACCCCTTCACCGATTTCAAGGATGGAGATGTCGAATGTGCCGCCGCCCAGATCAAAAACAGCGATTTTTTCTTCAGTTTTTTTATCAAGGCCGTAGGCAAGGGAGGCTGCCGTGGGTTCATTTATAATTCTCAGGACATTGAGGCCCGCAATCTTTCCGGCGTCTTTGGTGGCCTGTCTCTGACTGTCGTTAAAATAGGCCGGGACTGTGACCACCGCATCTGTCACCGGTTCCCCGAGATATTCCTCGGCTGTGTGTTTGATGTTGGCCAGGATAAACGAAGATATCTCGGCAGGGCTGTTTAATTTCCCCTGGAGATTAATCCGTATATCGCCGTTGGAAGCCTGCTCGATTTTATAGGGGAGGATTTTGATGTCACTTTGAACGTGAGTTGACCCAAATTTTCTGCCGATCAACCGCTTAACACCAAAAACCGTATTCTCAGGGTTGGTGATGGCTTGCCGCTTTGCAATCTGGCCCACCAGGCGCTCTCCGCCTTCTGTCACAGCGACAATAGAAGGGGTCGTCCGGCCGCCTTCTGGGTTTGTGATGACCTTTGCGTCGCCGCCTTCCATGATGGCCACACATGAATTCGTTGTTCCAAGATCAATTCCGATTACCTTGCTCATGAGATATCCTCCTTAAGTTCATTTCCATTCTTTCCCGGATGCCTGTGGGATTTTGGATAATGGTTTTATTTTAATGGGTTGTGTTTTTATCGTTTTTTTTTCCGGCTGCTGATACAACCACCATGGATGGCCTCAGAAGCCTGTCATGCAGCAAATATCCCTTTTGAAGCTCCTTTAAAACCGTATTCTCCGGATGCGCGTCTGATTCTTCCTGCATCATGGCCTGGTGGAAATTGGGGTCAAATTGTTCTCCAAAGGCTTCTATGGGTGTTACGCCGTAGCTTTCGACAATTTTCCGTATTTCTTTGAGGGTCATTTCAACCCCCTCAACCACACAACTGTCAGCATCTTTGCTGTCCCCGGTGGAATCCATCGCCCGTTCCAGATTGTCGATCACTGTGAGAAGGTCTTTTAAAAGGGTTTCATTGGCATATTTTCTGAATTCCCCGATTTCCCTTGCCGCCCGCTTTTTGTAATTGTCGAACTCTGCACAGACACGGAGATATTTGTCATAATTTTCTTTAGCTTCCTCTTTTATCTTGTCGATCTCTTCTGTCTCATCGTCTACAGGTAATTCTTCAGCCTGCTCATCATCATCGATGTTGATTGCAATTTTATTTAAACCCGGGGTGTCGTCCCCCTGTGTTTTATTTTTCTTTTTAGAAACCAACGATTTCTCCTGATTCTCCTGATTATTCTTAGGGTTATATTTTGATTTGATGACAGACCCGAAAGAGGGCCGGGATTTAACATTAAAAAAAATGCCAAATCCGTAAACACATCAAAATTTATCTGAAAAATAAGACCGGATGGATCAATGTCAAGGGATAAGTGCGTGTAAAGCAACCCTTAAAACAGGAATAATATCTTGCAGGTGAAGGGCCCGACAAAGGTGTCAGGCCTGGTTGTGCACCTTGTGTCGAACTTTCCGGAATAGACAGATCATAACATGACCGGGATCGATCCACGACACAGGCCGCATCACTTATCGCTGCTTCCTTCCGGATCTGACGAGGTTCGTGGGAGCCTGTTGCGTGGCGGCCGGCCAGAATGAAAAATCATTCAGGGACGGTCCTTCATAAGGGATTCAGCCCCGCATAAAGCGGATTTCGGGTAGAGGGCACCGCTAACGCCCCGCCTAGCACAACCAGGTGTACCTTTTATAATCGCATGCCATTATTTTTTCAAGAGAAAAGGTCACATCTCAATAAGTCCGGGTATTCCTGCTGCATCCCCTTTTTCTAAAGGGGGATTTTATGAATGCAGCCCGAATTTATTGAGAAGTGACGAGAACAGAAAGTGATGGATCACATGCGTGCTTTTGTTGTGATTTGCCGATTTTTATGGCAGAGTATGATGACGATTACGATTAAGATTATGGTTATAGTGGTTATGATACCTGTCGCGTAACGCAAATTTTAAGCATAAACCAACATTTTTAATGGGTCCCGGGCCATCCTGCCCTGCCCCGGGAAAAAGAGCGGCTGCCTGTCACCTGAAAAGTATAAAACCATGCGATCGTCCGGAAATGACAAAGAACCTGATGTACTTATAGAAAGGGTGGGACACACCATTGAGGCCCATAATATGTTTGACCCGGGTGACACGGTTTTAGTGGGTGTGTCAGGCGGACCGGACTCCGTGGCCCTTGTCCATGCGCTCAGGCTGCTGGCTTCCCGGTTTTCGCTCAAGCTGGGGATTGCGCATCTGGATCACTGCCTGCGCCCGGAAGATTCTGAAAGGGATGCGCATTTTGTGTCATCCCTTTCCAAAGCACTTGACCTGCCGTTTTTTTTAAAAAAAGAAGATGTGAGAAAGCGTCAACAGGAAACAAAAGAATCCCTTGAGGAGGCCGCCCGCCACGTGCGGTATGCATTTTTTCATGATCTGGCTGATCAACATGGGTACACAAAAATTGCGACAGGCCACACAGCAGATGACAATGCCGAAGTGATTCTGATGAATTTGCTCCGGGGCAGCGGCATGACAGGGCTTTCAGGGATTCCGCCAAAGCGCGGGAACAAAATTGTGCGTCCGCTGATTCAGGCCTTTCGGACAGATATTTTGACCTTTTTGTCAAAAAGAGAGATTGCTTTTGTCACAGACGCCACCAACCAGGACATAAGGTTCCTTAGAAACAGGGTGCGGCACCGGCTTATCCCGGAGCTTAAATCGTCATTTAATCCAAGGATTACAGAAGCCCTGAACCGGCTCGGGGCCATTATGCGCAAAGAAGAGGCGTGGATTGAAGACCTGGTGGAAAAGGTTGCGGACGCGATGCTTACGGAAGGTGAGGACGGCGTCATGAACCTATCCGTGCCCCTGCTCGAACCCGAACCGGATGCCCTGAAACAGAGGGTTATCAGAACCATTATTAAAGGGATAAAGGGGGATTTAAGGCGGATCTCTTTTGAGCACATCGATGCGGTCCTGCATCTGATAAAAGAAGGGCCGCCCCAGGGCATGCTCCACCTGCCGGACCGGGTGCTTGTGGAGCGGGATCTGGATATTGTCCGATTTTCAAAACAGGCACAAACGTTAAGGGCAGGGAAAGGGCAGCACCTTGATGGGGGGAATACGGCATTTGAATATATTGTTTTCAAGTCTGGTTTCCGGCCGGAGACCCTGTTCATCCGGGAAACCGGGATGCGCATCAGATTTTCCAAAAAGGAAGGGCCCTTTGCAGCAGATTTAACCCGGTGTGGACAATCTGTTGCTTTTTTTGATATGAATCAGATACAATTTCCGGTTGTCGTCCGGAGTTTTCGACCCGGTGACAGGTTTGTCCCTCTCGGCATGACCGGGACACAAAAAGTAAAGACGTATTTTATCAACAACAAGATCCCTGTGCCTGACCGGAAAAGATGCCCGATTTTATTCAGCAGGGGGAAGATTATATGGCTTGCGGGGTTTCGTCAGGATGATTCGGTCAAGGTGGCCCCTGGCACCCGAACCCTGTTAAAGGCCGAACTTTTGCCTGGATAATAGTTACTTTCACTTGCGGAATATATAATGATGATTACATTTGCATCGTTAGGGATAGCATTAAAACATCATGTGCCGCTATTTTGAAACAATTTGACTCAGGAGGAATGATCTATTGAACCCATTTTATAAAAATCTGTCTTTATGGCTCGTCATCATTCTGATGATAGTCATGCTGTTTAATATTTTTAACCAGCAGCAAATTTCAGAAATAAGCATCAGCTACTCGGATTTTCTGGCCATGGTTGATGAAGAACGCGTTGCAAACGTGGTCATTCAGGGTCCGGAGCTTTTTGTCACAGATACCAGCGGCGGCAATTTTAAGATTTATGCGCCCCAGGACAATGACCTGATCCGGATTCTCAGGCAAAAAGGCGTGTCCATTAATGCAAAACCGCCCGTGGAATCGCCCTGGTTTGTAACGGTTCTGGTGTCATGGTTCCCCATGATTATCCTTATCGGGGTGTGGATATTTTTCATGCGTCAAATGCAGGGGGGCGGGGGTAAAGCGCTTTCCTTTGGGAAAAGCCGCGCCCGTCTTCTTTCTGATCAGGCTGAAAAGGTCACCTTTGAAGATGTGGCCGGTATTGAGGAGGCAAAAGAGGAACTTGCTGAAATTATAGAATTTTTAAAGGATCCAAAACGGTTCACCCGGCTTGGCGGACGGATTCCCAAGGGGGTCCTCCTCATGGGATCCCCTGGTACGGGGAAAACACTTCTGGCCCGGGCCATTGCAGGTGAGGCCGGGGTGCCCTTTTTTAGTATCAGCGGCTCTGATTTTGTTGAGATGTTTGTGGGTGTGGGCGCTTCCAGGGTTCGGGACCTGTTTGTTCAGGGGAAAAAAAATGCGCCCTGTATCATTTTCATTGATGAGCTCGATGCAGTGGGCCGGCATCGGGGCGCCGGACTCGGCGGCGGGCACGATGAACGGGAGCAGACCCTGAACCAGCTTTTGGTGGAGATGGATGGATTTGAATCCAATGAAGGGGTGATCCTGATTTCCGCGACAAACCGTCCGGATGTACTGGACCCGGCGCTGATGCGGCCCGGCCGTTTTGACCGGCAGGTGGTTGTCCCTTTACCCGATATAAGGGGTCGTGAGGGGATTTTGAAGGTGCACATGAAAAAAACGCCTGTGGCTGCTGATGTGAACGTCAGGGTCCTGGCCAGGGGAACACCCGGATTTTCCGGCGCGGATCTTGAAAACCTGGTGAATGAAGCCGCCCTTCTGGCTGCAAAAAGAAATCGTGAAAAACTTGAGATGATCGATTTCGAAGAATCCAAAGACAAGGTTTACATGGGGCTCGAGCGAAAATCAAAGGTGATCAAGGAGGAAGACCGCAGAACAACGGCTTATCATGAAGGCGGCCACGCCCTTGTGGCCAGGCTTCTGCCCAATACAGACACGGTGAACAAGATCACCATCATTCCCAGGGGCCGGGCAGCCGGCGTGACGTGGTTTCTACCCGAGGAACGGGATTTTAAGTTCAAAGATCAGCTTGAATGCGAACTGTCGGTGGCCTTCGGGGGCCGGGCGGCAGAAGAGATTGTATTTCAGCGGATCAGTACGGGCGCTTCCAATGATATCAAACAGGCCACGGAGCTGGCCCAGAATATGGTGCGGAACTGGGGCATGAGCGAGACCCTGGGACCGCTGTCCTATTCCCAGGGGGATGAACATATTTTCCTGGGCCGGGATATCGTTCAGCACAAAGATTATTCCGATGAAACCGCCAAGATCATTGACAGAGAAGTCACTAAACTGGTTACGGATAATTATAACAGGGCAAAAACGATTCTCGAGGAAAATGTCGACGTCCTTCATAAACTGTCGGCGCTTCTTCTTGAAAAAGAAACTGTGTTGGGTGCCGAGCTGGATGACCTGATCCGTTCCATGCGGCCCGGAATAGAGCTGTCCACCCCTGATTTAGATGATTTCGAAGAAACAGAAAGTGACGGTACAAAAGGATCCGCAGGGAAAACCCCATAGACATGACAGATCACCGGACCACTTCCATGTCATGGAAAACCCATTCCCTCACATGGGGTGAAAAGACCCTTGTCATGGGCATTCTCAATGTCACGCTGGATTCGTTTTCAGATGGCGGGAAATACTTTGAATTTGATACGGCAATGGCCCACGCCGAGAAAATGGCAGCAGACGGCGCGGACATTATTGACGTGGGCGGAGAATCAACCCGTCCCTATTCTGAACCCATATCCACTGAAGAAGAACTTCGACGGACAATACCCGTTATCACGGAATTGGCAAAACGGGTGTCTGTTCCCATCTCCATCGATACCACCAAAGCAGAGGTCGCGCGGCAGGCACTTTCCGCAGGGGCTGCAATCATAAACGACATCAGCGCATTTCGGCTCGATCCGGAGATGCCGTTGCTCGCGGCCGAAACGGGCGTACCCGTCATTTTAATGCACATGCAGGGCACACCCGGAACCATGCAGACATCACCAAAATATGATGATTTGATCGGGGAGATCAAGGCGTTTTTTGAGAAGGTGATCACGGCAGCCCTGGAAAAGGGTATCGCAAGGTCAAAGGTGATCATTGATCCGGGGATTGGGTTCGGCAAGACATTCTCACACAATTTTCAGCTGATCCGGCACATGAGCGCGTTTGAATCCTTTGGCGTTCCCATTCTGGCGGGGCCCTCCCGGAAAGCCTTTATCCGAAACAAATTGAAACCTGGGACACATGATGATATACATCCGGAAAAGCCTGTTGTAGAAATCGGAACCCAGGCCGCCATTTCTGCAGCAGTTCTAAACGGGGCGCATGTTGTGAGAAGTCACAATGTCGCGAATACCTGTGCGACTCTGAAGATTATAGATGCGATAAAAAATGCCTGAGTCCGATTTTTAACGGATGTCCAACTTTTACATCAACCCCAAAAGATCCGACCTGATATGAGCAGTTATAAGAAATTGATCTGGCTTGTGTTGTGCATTATTTTCGGCGCAGGCCTCTTTTTTTTCTGGCCCTTTACGCCGGCCCATGAAACAGACCTGCTGGTCCCGGTTGTGCCTGAAAATATACCGGACGGGCTGACAATCGCCTCCACCCGGCTCAAGCCCGTTGAATTTCGTGTAAAGGGCGGGAAATCCGTTATAGATGGCCTGCTTGACCGGAAGATCCACTATTCCCTGGATCTATCCGGGGTGAAAATCGGTGTGATCAGCATTCCCATTGAAAAGGAAAAACTGTCCTTGCCCGGAGGCGTGTCAGTCATAAACGCAACGCCTTCATCTGTGACCGTCCGGGTTGAAAAAGAGATTACAAAGGAATTGCCTATTGCCATTGTCTTTTCCGGCAAGCCGGCAGCCGGATTCAGGGTTGCGAATGCTGCGGCAAAACCGGCCCGTGTGATGCTGAGGGGGCCTGCGCCACTTCTGGCACCCATGAATCAAATCACCACGAAATCCATAGAGCTGAATCATGTACCGGAATCCTTTAAAAAAGAGGTGACCCTTGATCTTTCGGAGGGGCTTTCCCTTGCGGCGTCTCAGAACCTTATCCTCGTGGCGGTTGATATGGATATGGAAATCGCTGCAAAAAAAATATCCCATATCCGCATTGACGGCAGGGGGTCGGCGCATTTTTTTGAAATTAAACCCCCGTTGGTCCATATCGAGATCAAGGGGCCTGTACTCACACTCGACAAGATCGAGATGGAAAAAGAAATTCAGGCATCCATCGATCTCCAGGGACTCAAGCCCGGCACCTATGAGCTGAAGGCAGCCGTCACTGTACCGGCGGACATCACCGTGGTGGAGATTAAGCCGGAGAGTTTTACGGTGATTATTTCTGCCCGTCCATAGATGGCTGTTTTTCCCGATTTCTACGTTGGGATTTCAAACCAGAAAGGAAGATGTTTCGAAACTGCTTTTGAAAAAGGAATTAAGGACATGCTTCTTGTCATTGATGTGGGAAATACAAACACGGTGATCGGTATTTTTGACGGCGACACCCTTGTCAGAGACTGGCGGATCCGCACAGAGAGAAATACAACCGAGGATGAGTTCAGCGTTCTGGCGGTCAGCCTGTTTCGTACCAGCAATATTGCGTTTAAGGATATCAGCAGCACGATTATCTCATGCGTGGTGCCGCCGGTGGTGGGGATTTATGATTCTTTTTGCAGGAAATACCTGAATCATCTGCCGAAATGGGTTGACGCCAAAACAGCGGCCAATATGCCGATCCTTTACAGCAATCCCATGGAGGTGGGGGCGGATCGAATCGTCAATGCAGTCGCGGCCTATGAAAAGTACAAATCCAGTCTCATTGTGATCGACTTTGGCACTGCCACCACCTTTGATTCTATTTCGGAAAAAGGCGAGTACATCGGGGGCGCCATTTCACCCGGGGTCATGATTTCTTCTGAAGCCCTTTTTCAAAAGGCTTCCAAGCTGCCCAGGGTAGACATTTTTGAACCCCCCGGGCCGGTTATCGGGAAGGATACCATTAACAGTATAAAATCCGGTCTTATTTATGGATATGCAGGGCTTGTGGACGGCATTGTGAGACGAATGGACAGGGAGATGGGAACCCACCCCAGGGTGATTGCGACAGGGGGCCTTGCCGAGTTGATCCATCATGTTTCAGAGACCATCGAGGTGGTTGAGCCTTCTCTGACATTGGAGGGGCTACGCATTATCAGTACTATCGGTTAGGGAAAGGGCAAACCCCCTGATGCTGTTGGTCAGGAAAAATATTTCTCTCTCTTTCTGGTCTGCATCGAGCCGGAAAAACCCCTGTAGAAGCGGATCGTCCTTTAAAAGCCGGTCCATACATGTGCGGACAAACTCTTTTTCATGAAAATTTCCGATTTCTTCACCCATAATCCGGTTCCACAATAAAAGCTGATCCCGATGTTTTGCCAGCATCTCTTTTGCATCATGGGTTACCCCGTAATGGCCGTAACAGATCGTCGTCGGATCCCTGCCCATCAGCAGATCTATACTGTTGATGGACACATTCAAAAAAAAACGGGGGGGGGTTGCCGGCCGCAGATAGAAGCTGTCCGGGGACTGTTGCTCGAACACACCGCCGGCTTCACCGGCAAACAGGTGGTCCCCGAACTCATAGCTGGCATGGTGGGGGGAGTGGCCGGGCGTGAGGATTGAAATAATGTTATCTGCATTAAATCCTTCAGCGTCAACCAGGCGTTCCCCTGCAACCGGCAATATCGGGCCGTAGGCCTTTCCGATGTCCCCGAGCGTTTTTAGCGACCCTTCCCACAGCCGGGACGGATCCTTCAGGTGCGGTATGCCGGCCGGGTGGCAGACAATTTTCGCATCAGGAAAAACGTCGGCAAGCTCACTCACTGCACCGGCGTGATCAATATGGATATGGGTAATCAGGATATAGTCGAGATGAAGGATGTTGAGGTCCTGCAGGGCCTTCAGGAGCTGGCGGGATGTGGCTGACGGGCCAGGGTCTACCACAAAGGAAGGGGATCCTTTGTGCACCCAGGCGCAGATAAAATTATCGAACCCGGTAATCTTCGGGAAAAGGGTAACCTGGTAAAGCCTGTTTGAAATCTGCTCGATCATGCCATCCATCAGTCCATATCCATTTCAGATTTCAGTTTGTTTATTTCTTCACGGAGGACCTGCTTTTCATCCTCAGGCAGGTCGTCCTGATTCAGCTGTCTGTTTAACCCCAAAAGGATCATTTCAGCCCTGTATTCTCTGCAGGTGTATTTGTTGATTTTTGTTTCCATTCCTGAATTTAAGGGGATCGCCGTTGTTGCCGCCAACAGGGCGCTGTGATCTTTATGCAATCCCCCGGAACAAATACATCCAATCAACAGAAAAAGTCAATTGAAATTAGATGGGTTAAATTCGATCTGGTTAAATTAGATGGGTTAAATCAGATAGGTTAAATTAGACGGGTCAAAAAATCTCTGCAGGCTGTCCGGGCGCTCGGTGCCATCATACCCGGCCGGCGGTTTTAAGCGACTCCTGATAAATGCGATAAAAGAAATCAGTGTCCGAAAGGCCGTGTTTCAGTATCCTTTCCATTTCATTCAAATTTTTCAGATTGATAATCATATTGACGCTTTTATTCAGGGTCATCATGTGATCCATGGTGCGGTACCTGGTGCTCAGCATGGCCACAAAGATATTTCGCCTTATCAGCATGGGAAGCCTTGCGAGATATATGAGCACACCATTATTATCCGGATCACGGGTGTCAAAATTTTCATTTACAATAATCAAGTCATAGGAGTTGTACCGCAATTTTTTTATGGCATCTCTGGCGTCATTGATTTCAGTGATGTGGAACTCCATGAAGTCCAGAATCGGCTTGATCTGCTTTTTTACATCAGGATCAGTCTCGCATATCATGGCGGTTTTGCCTTCATCTTCGATGAAATCAAACGCTCTTTCCGCCTCTTCATCGCTGTCCGGAAAATCATTTTCAAAATTAAACCCTAGATCGTCACCATTGGCCTCAGGATTTTCAAGTAAAGTGTCCTCTTCCTCTTTATCCGGGTTGATGATGATTTTGTTTTTACATTTCGGGCAGGTAACCGATGCGGATTTTCCTTTTGGAATTTTTTTATCAGACACTTTAAATTTGCTCTGACACTCATCACATTGGATATTCATTGGGTTGCTCGTTGCCTCCGTTTTTTAAATCCCATGGTCAGCCGAGCTTGCCATAGGCATGATCGAGTTGAAGGTTGTCAATATCGGTTGTGGCCTCTCCCCTGGCGCTTTTTACAGAATCGATGCCCCGGTTCACAATCCCTCGGCGGGATGAATAGGCCTGGGCGGTTTCCTGGGAGATAAATCCCTGTTCATACAGCGCAATAATATGATGGTCAAACGTGCCCATGCCGAATGCCCCGCTGTTTTCCATGATGTCGTAAAAAGTTTTTCCTTCAGACTCTCCATGGAGGATGGCGTCTTTTACCCTCAGGTTTGTGCCGAGGATTTCAAATGTAGCAATACGGCCGCCGATGACTTTTGGAAGAAGCCTCTGGCAGATGATCCAGCGCATGGTTTCAGCCAGGCGTACCCGGATCTGATTTTCCTCCTCTGCGTTGAACATGCCGAGGACACGGTTAACGGTCTTGCCGGCATCAACGGTGTGCAGGGTGGTTAATACAAGGTGACCTGTTTCAGCCGCCCTCAGTCCAATTTCTACGGTTTCCCGGTCACGCATCTCACCCACCAAAATCACTTTCGGTGCCTGCCTGAGAGCTGCCCGCAGGCCATTTGCAAACGAATTAAAGTCTTTACCCAGCTCCCGTTGATTGAATGTGGCTTTTTTGTGAGGGTGCTCGTATTCTATGGGATCTTCCAGGGCAACAATATGTACGGACCGGGTTTCGTTAATGTGTTCAAGAATTGCGGCCAGAGAAGTCGACTTCCCGGTACCGGTGGCACCGGTAATAATAATGATCCCGTTTTTTTCTTCTGCAATCTGGTGAAAGACATCCGGCAGATTCAGACCGGTAATGGTGGGCACTGTTGATTCCAGGCGCCGCAGCACAATGGAATAATTGCCGGACTGGGAAAAAATATTAACCCTGAACCGTGCCTTGCCCGGCAAACTATAGGACAGGTCGCAGGACCCCTCGGTGATCAGTTTTTCAGTCAGGCGGGTGTCATTGTTAATCAGGTTCAGGGCAAGCGTTTCCGTCTGGAACGGGGTGAGTTCCTCAAAAAACGGTTTCATATCCACTTGAAGCAGCTCGCCGGAACTTTCTACCTGCATCGGTTTCCCGACGGTCAAGTTCAGGTCCGACACATTCTCAAAGGAGTCAAGCATTCTGGCAAGGATATGATCAAGTTCCTGTTTTTTCATTGGATGTCCTCTTTTATAGACAAGTTTTCAATGCTGACGGGTTGGCGGATTTAAAATCCCCCTTTAGAAAAAGGGAAAGACAGTGGTTCCCTTCGGGTAAGCCAGGAAAATTTTACTGTATTTCAATGGTATTCAAGACTATGCCTCTGTAAAGTCTGAAGGCCCTGATGTCAGGAATGGTCTAAACTGATCCTTGTCATTCGATTTGGCGTATGCTTCATCCGCGCTGATCCATCCCTTGTTGAAAAGATTCATGATGGCATCGTCCAGAAGCTGCATCCCGTACTTTTTTCCGGTCTGCATCATGGAAGGGAGCTGGTGTGTTTTGGATTCTCTGATCAGGTTCCGGACAGCAGGGGTTGCAATGAGAACTTCCGGTGCCACACAGCGGCCTTTTTTATCGATTCTTTTAAACAGCACCTGGGCGACAACGGCCCTCAGGCCGTCTGCCAGGGTGGACCTGATTTGAGCCTGCTGGTCTCCGGGAAAAACCTCGATGATTCGATCAACGGTTTTTGCTGCACTGGTGGTGTGAAGGGTTGCAAATACGAGGTGTCCGGTGGATGCGGCCTCTATTGCCAGCGACATGGTATCCAGGTCCCTCATCTCACCCACCAGAATAATATCCGGATCTTCACGAAGAGCACCTCTCAGGGCTGCTGCAAATGATTTGGTATGAACGCCCACTTCACGATGGTTTATGATACAATTCTGGCCGTTGTGTACAAATTCTATGGGATCTTCTATGGTAATGATATGGTCCTTGCGGATGCGGTTGGCCACATCGATGATGGCCGCAAGGGTGGTTGATTTTCCACTTCCTGTCGGCCCTGTCAACACCACCAGGCCACGGGGGAGGGTTGCCAGCTTTGCGACCACCGGCGGGAGACCCAGTTGTTCGGTGGTGGCAATCACGCTGGGGATTTCCCTGAAGACAGCACCCACACCGCTCCTCTGCATGAAGAAGTTGACACGATATCTGGCCAGTCCGAGGATTTCATACCCGAAATCGATGTCCCCGGTCTCCTCAAATAGTTTTATTTTTTCTTCGGGTGTAATTTCATAAATCATGCTCCTTAAATGATCATTATCAAGGACATCATATTTTACTCTCTCAATATCGCCCCGTATTCTAAGGGCGGGCTGCCCTCCGGCCATGAGGTGAAGGTCTGAGGCGCCCTGTTCATGCATTAATTTGAAAAAAGCATCAATTTTTGCCATTTGGTTGCTCCTGTAATGTAACTACCCGATATTTAAATTATTTATTGTAATATATGCGTGCCGTTGTGACAGGCAAAAAGGTCTGACGCTGTCATATGGTTTTTGCCCGGGAAAATATCTAATAATGGAATATTTGAATACAGATTAGAAATGCACAGGCATTACAGGCCGGATTCGGCCAGGAATTATTGAAATGATTGTATAATGAAGTTTACCACGTATAGATTTTCAGTCAAGTGAAAAGATAAAAAATGGGTCCTTATCCGGGTTTTCCTTCTTTGTTCGAGAAAGGTCCCGGAGGGGTTATTTTATCTGTGCTATTGGAAACAGGGTCTATGTTCGAGGAAGCAGCTGTACCTTTGTATCTTTTTCATCTGCTGATTTTGTTTCTTCTTCTCCCATGTCAAGGAGTTTTGTGTGGGATTCAAGGATGCCGCGCAACTGAATCTCGATCTGCATGCGCTGGCGTTTGAGTTCGTTAATATCTTCATGTAGTTGGGAGAGCCGCTGATGCGTCCTGTTCAGTAATTTTTCTGCATTCACTTCCGCTTCGGCAACAATCAGCTCGGCTGATTTCCGGGCATTCTGCTTCATCTGCTCCAGGACTTTCTGGGAATTCAATATGGCGCGTTTAAAGATCTCCTCACGCTTTTTATACCCCTGACTTTCCAGATCGAGCCGTTCAACTTTTTCTTTGTACTTTTTGCTTTCATCCATCAAAGATTCGAATTGATCGGATATCTTCTCGAGAAATGAATCGACTTCCTGAATATCAAACCCTCTGAATTTTACTTTAAATTGCTGTTGCTGAATATCATGTGGATTGATTTTAACCATGATTGAACCTGCCTTTTTTTTGGGTATCGACCATACGACCTGCGGGTTAGAGCCCGTTTAACATTCTGGCCGCAATTTCGTGAAGACTGTTCACCACAAATATTTGCAAAAAGTAGATGGCCAAAATAACAATGATGGGCGAAAAATCAATGCCGGATATGGCCAGGGGAAGTTTTGTCCTCACACGGTAAAGCACCGGTTCTGTTACATTGTTAATAAACCGGACAATAGGGTTATAAGGATCAGGGCTAACCCATGAAAGGACTGCCCGGGCGATGATGAGCAGCATGAAAAAATACAGGACAATATCAAGAACCACTGCAGCTGCCTGGATAAGATAACCGAAAATAAACATGATGAACAAGAAACCTCAATATATGTCAGGGTCAGTCGGGTGTGATAACGGGGTCGCTTCCCCGGTAAAAACTAAGTGGAATAATTAACGAAATCTTGTCCAAAGTCAAGATATTTCATGCAAAATCATTGACAGTTTCCCCGGATGACAGATATTAACTCATGTCAAAGAGCCAAAAACCATGGTTAAAATGATCCGGGAGGTTGTATTTTGAGTAAACTGAATCAAAAAATCGGAATTATTGGTGCCGGGAATATGGGCGAAGCATTTGCCGGCGCCCTTATCCGCTCAAACGTGATTGATCCGTCGGGCCTGATTGTGAGTGATATCAGCCAGGAGCGCCTCGATCTGCTGAAAAAGTCGTTCGGTATCCGGGTCACCAGTGACAATGCCGGCGTTTTTAAGGCATGTGACCTTATTATCCTGGCGGTAAAACCGCAGGTGATGGAACCGGTTTTGCGCTCGATTGTCGAAGATCCTGTTTACAGTCATGTCAGCGGTCGTAAACTCATTCTTTCCATTGCAGCCGGCATTACGACTCAGAAACTTGAAAGTATATTTTATACGGATTTGGATAAAATATCAATGGAAAACCTGCCCATCATAAGGGTGATGCCGAACATGCCGGCACTGGTTCTTGCCGGAACATCCGGGATGAGCGGGAACCGGTTTGTTACCCCGGACGATATTCAGACAGCCACAACAATTTTGGAAGCCATCGGCATCGTTGTTCAGGTCCAGGAGGCGGACCTGGATGCAGTGACGGCGTTGTCAGGGTCCGGTCCGGCCTATGTTTTTTTTCTGGCTGAGTCAATGATCGATGCGGGCATTGCATTGGGATTTGATCCCGGGATTGCAAAACGTCTGACCCTGAATACCATAAAAGGCGCCCTGAAACTCATGGAGGAAGGGGATGCGTCTCCGGAGGCCCTTCGCCACAGGGTTACATCACCCGGGGGCACCACAGAAGCCGCCTTCAAGATTATTGAGCTGAACAATGTAAAGGAGAACCTGGTTGAGGCCATTTCCGCGGCGGCCGAGCGGTCGAGAGAGCTGAGCGGGTAAAAAGAGACGGTTATCCAGCCGCTCATTTGAATTTGGGTTTCCGTTTTTCCAGGAACGCTCCGATCCCTTCGTGGGTTTCACCGGTGTAGACCACCCCCTGCATCAGCTCGGCTTCCACCGCAAGCATGTTCCCAAACCCTTCCATTGCAGCACCCAGGGCGACTTTCTTGGTAATTCTGATGCACGTGGGGCTTTTTCCGGCAATCTTGGAAACAAATTCATGGGTGGATTCCATAAGGGCATCGTTGGGGACCACCTTGTTGGCCAGATTGAGCCTGTAAGCCTCCTGGGCATTCACCGGGTCACAGGTCATGATTATTTCCATGGCCTTTGAGGCGCCCACCATCCTCACCAGGCGTGGGGTGCAGCCCCAGGTATAATAGGTTCCGATCATGGCTTCAGGCACCAGGTAGTAGGCGTTTTCCGTCATGATCCGAAAATCACAGGCCTGGGCCACCGCCATCCCGGCCCCCACCACCGCACCCTGGAGTGCTGCAACCGTGACCTGTTCCACGCTCTCCAGGCTTCTCATGAGTTCATGACCCGCAAGTTGCTGCCGCCGGGCATCTTCCGGGGTGAAATCGCCGTCTCCAAGCTCGTCGAGATCCGCTCCCGCGCTAAAATGATCCCCTGCAGCGTTTAGAATGAGAAACCTTGCGTCTGTATTGTTCCTGAGGGAATGCCACACCTCAATCATCTCTTCCATCATCTTGGAGTTAAAAAGGTTGAGTTTCGGCCGGTTCAGGGTGACGGTTACGACATGGTCTGACTGTTCCACGTTTATTGTCTCATATTCCCCCACGAGTCACACTCCTTTATTAATGGATTTAGAAAAGATACCCTCAAAAGGTAAAGTTACACGGACAATTTAAATAATATCATAAAAAACAACAGTTTAACCAGTTGGATAAAATATATTAATGGAGGCATATTCAATTGTCAACAAGTAAGGCTCAAAAAAATTAGATAAATGAGTGCTATTATATTTTTTCCTTGACAGTATTGCAGGGGCTCATTTAGGGTGTTATTTCAAAAACTCAAAAACTGACCGCCAAGTCGGAGGCCAAGCGGTCTTAG